>DAOM01000213.1 GCA_002501855.1 Candidatus Nitrosopolaris nunavutensis | reverse complement strand
ACTCAAATGATTGCTATAAATCCTATCCTCATAAAAACAAAATCAGTATACTGAACAAGCTAGTACAGTCTTTTAATCTCGTTTTTCCATGTACAAGGTCAACCAAGCGAAGGAATAGGAATACATTTCCAAAATACAAAGATTTTTTTACAATCTTCAAATCGAAGAAGATACACACAGCGTCAATGGAATCAGATCAAATTACATGAGAATTCAGCCTTCTTAAAGGCAAAGATCTGAGTGTTTCAGAGTCTCTAAATCCCACAAGTTGGTATGACGGATCCCCACAATTATATGGATAGCTGGCACCATCGACATCACCATGTACCACACTAGGAAACCTAATTTACAAGTACTATGATAGTGAATGATCCAAAACGTTCAGGTAGGTGATGAATATTGGGAGCAAATTTTATTGACACACTCCGCGTGAATATCGTTGGTGCTGAAATGTCTATTATCAAACCTAATATCCAGAAAACGAAAGGAAAAGGTGGAGGGACGAAAGCAGATACAAACCATAAGCCTGCTGCAATCGAAAAGCCCTATAGAATATCGCTTTACGAGTGGGCATGTTGCAGGTACGTGTCTTCCAGTGCGCAAGTACTCGATAACAAGTATGGCACGTATTGCCGCGTAAGAAAGGGCAAATCCGGAGGAATTCTTACCCAAGCCGTCAGGAACTCTTACGGCCTTGAAAGCAACTGCAGCCATCTGCAAAAGTGTTAAGAGACGATGTCTTAAATCATCAGTTTCAAATCTTGAATTATAGAAAGTAACTCCCATCCACGACCACCAAACAGGTATGAATAGTGCAATAAATCCAAGAAACCCGGAGATCGAAACATCATGATTGAGATTTGTACTCAGCTGAAAAACTACAATCACAACGATCAAATCATAGAAATTCTCTAACCATGATGCATGTCGTGCTTTCTCAATATTCTCCATTCAAGATTAAAGACGATTGTGGATACCTTTTATCCTTTTAGGCGCATACTCGCAGGTCATAGAAAATGGCGAAAATATCGAGAACATAGCCAAGCGAGAATTACTAGAGCAAATTGGTTACCTTGCTAACAAATTCAGTATGTTTATAGTTATCCTCCGTCAGTTTGCATATCAATACAGCTTATTCATGTCTATCGAATAAAGGAAAAAAGGAAGTTTGCAATTGCTTAAAGGGACTATTGCAGTAGTATACTTGTTAAGCCCTAAATTCCATTATATTCATTTTATGATGGTCGTCATATGAAAATGGATTATTAAGTCCTTACGAGCACACACCAGCGAAGCGATCGGTATCCCATTACTGGCAGCGCTCCTCCACCCGTCCCATAAAGGAGATATTGTGAGATTAGAATCTGGCAGCTATCATGGCAGTACATAGACATAACAAAAACAGTTCTATGCTGATAAAGTAAGTTTAGAATGGTCTTACGCAACTCCTCGTATTGAACTATAATCAATGCAAGTGCAAGTTAATGGCTTAAAAGTGGTGTTGAGAGATTCAAACCATTCAAGATTGAAAGCCAGAAGGTCGAAACTCATAAATCATAAAAATGCATTCTTGAATTTTGATGTCCACCTATGTTGCTGTCTGGGCTGGTCGAGAAATGCCATCTCCTCATGTTAGAGACCTTTCAAATCATATTGCATGTATAAAATTTAGAACAACAGTTGAGAAAGGAGAATCCTAATTGAGTCACAAGATCAAAGCTATCAATGGAGTCAATATTAATGTTGAAGAAATTGGGACTGGAAAGCCAATTGTTTTCATCCATGGTTGGCCGGTCAATCATAACATGTTCGAGTACCAATTTACAGAGTTACCTAAGCATGGCTATCGGTGCGTTGGTATAGATTTACGAGGTTTTGGGGACTCGGATAAACCCTGGGAGGGTTATACTTATAATACTATGGCCGATGATGTCAAGGCCGTGCTTGATACTCTCAACCTCCAGAATGTGACTCTGGTAGGCTTCTCGATGGGTGGGCCAATCTCTATTCGCTATATGTCTCGTCATCATGGGGCACATGTTAAAAAGCTCGCTCTTCTAGCGGCAGCCGCACCATGCTTTACTAAGCGCGAAGATTTTCCCTATGGTATTGATAAGACCGCAGTAGATGATCTTATCCGTCAAACCTATGAAGATCGGCCTTCTATGCTCAGAAACTTCAGCCAGATCTTCTTTGCTGCTCCTGATAAGCTTAGCCCAGAATTCAAGATCTGGAATCTAAGCCTGGGATTGGCAGCATCCGCCTATGCGACAATCCAATGTGCAATTGAACTCCGAGATGCAGATCTGCGTAAAGATTTGTCTACCATTCAAGTGCCTACACTGATTCTTCATGGAGTTAATGATCGTGTATGTTTATTTGATTTGGCCAAGGTTATGCATGAGGGTATCAAAGGCTCACAACTTATACAAGTTGAGAAAGCTGGTCATGGCTTTTACTACGAAGAGCGTGAAAGAGTCAACTCGGAGCTTGTTAGCTTTATTGGCTAGTCCTTTTTTTCTGTGATTGAAAGACTTGTGTATCGGTTCTTATTATGATGTAGCTAGCTAGATGATATTTTGGCAGTACGTTCTGGAATCGTTTTGGTGGTTGATAGTACAGTGTCTATTTCAACACTCGAAAAGTTCCGCCTCTGAGAAAATGTTTCTGACATCGCTGGAAATATGCGTTTTTTGTAGAAGGATAAAAGCATATGAAATTAAAAAGCATGACGTAACAGTAGTAGGAGATTTTTAAATCACCTATAATGCTAGAAGAAAAGCAGCTTAAGCAAGCAGTGATGTCTTTTCTACACCAAGCCTTTATCGAAGATGGTGTGTATTTAAAGACAATGACGTAGCCTATCTCAATTTTTCATTTATGGTTACTTATTGTCGTCACTTGTCAAAGACCCATCGGTATTTACTAGTGTATCACATTTTGGAATTAAAGCATTCGAACCACATTTTTCGTGTTACATCCTTATACAACACATAACCGCCTGGAACTAATCAAAACAGCCACAGTGCGTGAGCGCTTACACCGAGGATTATTAGGGTTCATAGAATGAAAAATGACCACGCCCCAAAATATGATTCCTTGAACATATGTGTTACATGGCTGATTAAATCCCAGTAGATAATCGTATTGGTTACAGTAGTCCTCTATTGTCTTCTATTGTTGCTCTGAATGCTGTTGGGTATGCTACTGAATCAACTAAACAATTCTGTTCCGTTAAGAGTTCTAGTCACTGTATTTGTAAGAGAAATGAGAGCAGATTAGCAGAATCTGCATAACTTTTTTAATAAGTTTGTGCCTTCATGCACATGTTAGAACCAAAAACTGTTGCGAATACTACGGCTAATGTCACAAGTAAACCATTTGCATCGTATACATCAGAAGAGATGAGCCTTGGTATTGTAGGATTGGGCAAGATGGGTGCTAATCTAGCCCTTCAAGCTGTGGGGAAAAATATTGCAGTTATAGGAAAGGCCAGGAGTACAAAGCCGGATCTAGAAAGAAATGGTGTAAAAGTAGTTCGTGATTATGAATCTTTTGTCTCATATTTGGACATTCCTAGAGTTATTTATCTATCTTTACCAGCTCGACCCACTATTGATACCGTGCTAAAAGAAATGCTGCTTTATCTTGAGAGAGGAGATGTAGTGATGGATGGGGGCAACTCTTTCTATATGGATTCTGTTAAACGGGAAAAAGAACTCTTTGACAAGGGAATATATTTTCTTGATTGCGGAACAAGCGGTGGACTCGAAGGTGCCAGATATGGTGCTTGCTTTATGGTTGGTGGCAGAGCTGAAGGTATCAAGATCGCAGAGCATATCTTAAAAACCTTGGCGGTCAATGAAGATGGGTATGTTTGCACTGGTCGGCCTGGTAGTGGACATTTTGTAAAGCTTGTACATAACGGGATAGAATTTGGAATGTTGCAGTCTATAGGCGAAGGTGTATCCCTACTACTCCAAGGAAATGGATTTAATTTAGACCTTGTCCAAATTTTCAAAAACTGGTCAAATGGATCTGTCATTAGGGGATGGCTTGTTGAGCTAATGGAGAGGGATTAAGAGAACAAGATTACGGCAAAATACCAAGCTACATTGAAGATACCGGAGAGGTTAACTGGTTAGTGGAGGACGCGATTAATAAAGAAATCCCGATTCCTGTGATTTCTCAATCAGTAATGGAGCTTTTCAAGTCTAGGAGCAAAGATAGTGATGCCTATAAATCAATTGCACTAATGCGACATGGTTTTGGAGGACATCCGTTTGGCAGAGATGAGCATATAAAAAAGGAAAGAAAGACAAGTAGAATAACTAGAACATAAATATTGACAATTGAATTGCATTTCTCATGATGTAATCAACCTATCACCAGATGCGAAGTGTCAGGTAGAGGTAATCAGTAAATGTGTATAGACTACTATTCGAAAAATATAGCAGGGATCCAGGAATTCCCGCTAGTTATCGTGGATACTCCTTATTCTCTTTTCATATTTTAGAAATCAATCCTATTTTACGATGGAATATTCTATGCAATAGATCCTCATTATAGCGATCTTACTTTTGTAGTCTGTTCTAGAAATAACATCAACTACATTCTTCATGGATTCGAAAGCTATCTTGAATAGCTTTGACGCGACCCTAATTAAGTACAATAACCTTCACTATGCTGATATTATCGATATTTTTATAGCGAACTATGGAGTAGTATGAAATTGTAATAGCGTAGAGGTAAATTGATGTGACATATAAAGAGCCAGATTTTGTCCGCTTTTCTTTAGATTGGATAATAACTACGCTATCACGATCTTTC
>DAOM01000139.1 GCA_002501855.1 Candidatus Nitrosopolaris nunavutensis | reverse complement strand
GGTGGTCCTCTCTCACGTAGCGCATCACTGTCGGCTCCCTTTATGGACAGGGGATACAGATCGTGTTTCTGCTTGTCCTAGGTTGAAGATGCTTTGATACCAAAGGAACAAACACAAGACTTCAAAAGGGGGGAATGTTAAAGGAGGAGGAGAACAATGCGAATAAGTATGTATTCCATATAAACCTAATTGCGCTATAATAAGAGATCTAATATGTCCAATCTTAATTCGAAAATAGAGGTAGAAACAACACCCAACTTAATTACCAAAGTATATGAAAAATTACAAATCAAGATCTCAACATTTAGAAAAGCTAGGGATAGACCTCTCACATTATGTGAAAAGATTCTCATTGGACATCTCGACGAGAGTGCAGACTTTGGTTCAGATGAGGCGTTAATTACTGGCAAGAGTTATGTTCTTCTGAACCCAGATAGGGTTGCGTTACAAGATGTTACAGGGCAAATGACGATTCTCCAATTTATGCTAGCTGGCCTAAAACGAACCGCTGTTCCAACAACAGTTCATTGTGATCATCTTATTCAGGCAAGAATAGGAAGTGATCCTGATACAAAAGCTGCGCTCTATGAAAACAATGAAGTGTTTCAATTCTTGGAATCGGCATCAAGAAAATATGGAATGGGATTTTGGAAACCAGGAGCAGGCATTATACATCAAGTAGTTCTTGAAAACTATGCTTTTCCAGGAGGATTAATGATCGGAACAGACTCCCATACTCCAAATGCAGGAGGTCTTGGAATGCTTGCCATAGGAGTAGGTGGCCTGGATGCAGCAGAAGTAATGGCTGGAATGTCTTGGGAGTTATTGTATCCAAAACGCATTGGTGTATATCTTACAGGGGAGCTGAATGGATGGGCCTCTCCAAAGGACGTTATACTTTTCGTGGCATCAAAGCTCACGGTTTCTGGGGGAACAAATGCAATAATAGAATATTTTGGACCAGGAGCAAGAACGGTGAGCTGTACCGGGAAAGCAACCATAACAAATATGGGTGCAGAAATTGGTGCTACTTGCTCAGTATTTCCATATGACAAACGAATGGAGACATATCTCAGAGCAACGAGACGAGGAGCCATTGCTGAGCTTGCGAATAAACACGTTAATCTGCTAACCCAAGATCCACAGATAGAAAAAGAAATATGTGAAAATCGAGAGAATTCAATAAACTATTTTGATCAATTGATTGAAATTGATCTTTCTAATCTGGAACCGCATATTGTAGGTCCTCACACACCTGACCTAGCAAGACCTATTTCAAAGATGGCAGAAGACATAAAGAAGAATAACTATCTCGATACAATTTCGGTTGCTCTTATTGGAAGTTGCACAAATTCTTCATATGAAGACATGTCACGAGCAGCAGATGTTGCTGAACAAGCAAGAGAAAAAGGGATCAAGAGTAAAGTACCGTTACAAGTTACCCCAGGTTCTGAAATGATTAGAGCCACAATTGAAAGAGACGGACAGATGCAGTTGCTCAAAGATATTGGTGCAAACGTCCTAGCAAACGCGTGTGGTCCATGTATAGGACAGTGGAGCAGACCTGAGTTAAAGAAAGGTGACCCTAATACCATAGTTACATCCTATAACAGAAACTTTCCAGGACGAAACGATGGAAGAAGGGAAACGATGAATTTTATAGGTAGTCCAGAGCTTGTTATAGCTCTAGCCCTTGGAGGAAGACTTTCGTTTAGTCCACTTACCGATGAATTAACTGCAAGTGATGGAACAAAATTCAAGCTAAATCCTCCCAAGATAGCCCCTGAAATTCCAGAAAAGGGTTTCAAAGCTGTCACGGATATTTATATTGCACCAGCTACGGATCCCAACAGTGTAGAAGTAATAATTAAGAAGGATAGTGATAGGTTACAAGAACTCCAACATTTCCCAAAATGGGATGGCAAAGATTTCGAGAAATTACCAATATTAGCAAAAGTAAAGGGAAAGTGCACAACAGACCACATTTCACCAGCCGGACCCTGGCTAATGTACAGAGGACATTTAGACAAGATAAGTGATAATTTACTTCTTGGAGCAGTTAATGCTTATAGGAATGGTGAAGTAGGGAGAGGCAAAAATACTCTTAACAGTAAAATTGAGTCGTTTTCTCATATATCTAGAGAGTACAAAGAAAGAGGTCTGAATTGGATTATAATAGGAGATAATAATTATGGAGAGGGCAGTAGTAGAGAGCATGCTGCCATGACTCCAAGGTATCTTGGATGTGCGGCTGTAATTGCCAGAAGTTTTGCCAGGATACATGAAACCAATCTTAAGAAACAAGGAGTACTAGCATTGACATTTGCAGATCCATTGGATTATTCCAAAATTATGGAAGATGACCTGATTAGTATAATTGGATTAAATAATCTCAAACCTAGGAAGTCTGTCAACTGTATCTTACGTCACGTCGACGGAAGAGGGGAGGAAATATCTTTGGAACATTCTTACAACGAATCTCAGCTCGAATGGTTTCGGGCAGGTTCAGCACTTAATATCCTGGAAGAAGCCTCCCTTTAATTAAATAAAATGCAGTTAAATCGGTTTTCATATACATATATTACGAGTTAGGCTAGAGAATACGATCTTGCTGAAAGTAAATTGATGATACTTTATTTTATCCCTACTAATATAGTATAAGACCTATCTTGAATTGCATCCCCAAATCTAGAGAAATTTTTCTGAATAAATTGAATATAGCTGTCTACAGCAGAGATATCGATCGCGGTCATATTCAAGAGCGTCCTTCTACACCTGTTCTGCCATAATCCAATCGAATAATTTTTGCAGTACGTCTAGACGGGCTAATAATTATTTCATCGTTACTTGTAATTGCTAATCCTCTTGAATGTTCAGTAGTTCCATACAGACGTACATCTGCATTTCTGGTAAGACTAATTTTTATTATTGATTGATATGGAATAGTATAACGAATGTAGCTACTTGGAACCAGTGTCCTCTTATTTTTATTCTCCTTTCGTTTCCCTAGACTCAGTTTTCGGACTAAAAATGCTGTCTCTTATACACATC
>DAOM01000022.1 GCA_002501855.1 Candidatus Nitrosopolaris nunavutensis | reverse complement strand
TTATCGGGTATTCGTTTAGGCAGTATAATGAATAGCCATATTATAGCCGTAAGAAAGGATATGCTAATCGATCGTCTAATACACGAATACTTCAATACACCCACGAAGGACTTATTTCCAGTAACAGATGACTTTGGTCATCTAGTTGGCATGGTTACTGCCAAAGACGCCAGCAGAGTGCCGGAATACAGAAGAAATTTGGAACACGTAATAGATATTATGATCCAAAAGTCGGATCTCATAATCATGAATACAGAGAGCACTGTAGATGATGTACTAAAACACATGGGTAGAAAGCGCTCTGAGAGAGTAGCGTTTATTTGTGATCAAGAACGAAAGCTAATGGGTCTGATTAGTAAGAGGGATATCATGAACGCAGCAATTGAAAGAAAACACCATGTAGAGGCAGTGCACGTCACCAGTCGTGGGAATTAAGTATTAACTAATTGTTAAATTGTATACAGCTGTATGTGTTGACCTTGATGATATAGAAGCAAATTGCGCACTCGAGGGTTTTGCCGGCACTCTGACTATTATATCCTCGTTGTTGTAGACTTTTTCCTTTTTAGCTGCGATAACGTTGTTGTTATGACGCAGGAGAATGTCTTTGTAGATGAGAATTTTTTTGTTCTTCACATACAATATCTTTATATATACTATAGCTGGGATAGAGTGTTTTTACTTCTCATGTCCTTAACGCATCCACGTCTCTAGATGTACGGATTTTACCCACATTTTTTGTATGCCGGCTTCTCAGTCATCATATATTGTCCACTTTAATTCTCTGATTTTTGTGTCTATGTCGAAAAGGAGAAAAGAGACAATATGTCAAAGATGAGTATCGCACTAGACGACGAGTTGTTAAAATGGATAGATAAGCAAATACAGACCAAAAGATTTGCTAGTAGGACGCACGCAATTGAATTCGCTGTACAGCAGCTTAGGAGAACATAAAACCTTCTGCTTAGTAAATAAACTATCGTTTCTATTTGATACAGTTAATTCGATTACCATTTTCTTGCGAGGAATGATTGTAAGGGGTGGGTCAACTCTTGTAGTAGTAATACTTTCCATGACCTATTATTCTTGTATTATGATGTTAAGGTTACTCAGTTCAAGTGAGTCCAACCTTTGTTATCTTATCCAGTATCTCGACTGCCATTACAGAATAGTCCAATGCTTCTACTTCAATTCCATTTGACGCAAAACTCTATGGAGTAAACCTCCAAGGAGCAAATCTCGATATAGCGCACCTCAAGGGAACTCATAATTTACCAATTTCAAAGAAGGAGGCAAAATCAATAGGAGCGTTCGCATAAGAGCCACAAGCACCGTAGCACAGGCTTCTGCTGAAAATTCACTGGAATTTACTTTCATATTTACTTCTCAATTAGCTTTCGACGGATATGATGCTAACTAAACAGTCATATAATTCCTAGAAGTACTGGTGGAAGACATGATGTTTCAAATTTACAATTCTTGTGAGTTGAACACCATAGGAATAAAGATAACCAGATATGACAGACGATCCTATTAGAATCAGGGCATATGTTGCATTTAAATGAGCAGCAGTTAGGCAATATTAGAAATTATCAGACTAGGAGATTGAAGAAAGACAGGAAGAGTAAACGGATATGAAGAATAATGAAGAGCATCGTAAAAACGTTGACGTGTATTTTGGCCTAAGAGGCGCAGTGACGACTTTCAAGGAAATGCTAAACGCTAAGGACGCAGAGTTCCTTTCTCGTGGCGCATGGCCTCAGATCTCCATTAATACACATGTCGAAGAAATCGAGAGCATATTGAAAAAGGCGTACGAGAAATACGAGATAAGGTTTGAGAATGTTGCTGAGGTAGAAAAAAATGAATAACTAGGCTAGAGCCACAGATGGCGGTCAATTGGAAAAACTTGTGAAGACAATATGACTTGCTGGAGTATTTTTCCTATTGCTACTGCCCTGCTGAGACTGGATTGCACTTATTGGAACTGTGTAACCATCTTTTCTCCTCCTGCGCTTGACATGCCTCTAATACGATAACTTGTTACTATATATGATAACAGGGGTAACAATATTGAAATCTAACTTTCAAATCCTTTGCATCTTTCATTTTTGAGAATTTCCTTGATTTCACAAGGCAGCTTCTAACGGCGTTACCTAATATTTCTAATCCCCAAACGAATCATGACATAGCTGGCAAACAATAAAAATTTGATAGATTTTGAGACATCGATAGGGATTTACAACAAGGAGGGCCATTATGGGTTCTAAAACTGGAAACGTATACTGTCAAAAGGGGTTATGGAATATGTACGTCAGATAGCAGGAAAGTATCACATCCTACTACGAGAAAGATATAACAGGAAAATAATATTAAATCATCACATATTTCATCACTACAAACAGCTTGTCAGACTTAATCTTCGAAAATTCAAACACATGCGTAAATTGTACAGTACAATCAATATCATGACATCGCTAGGATTATTTTTGATAGGTATACTTGGATTATCTTGTTAGCTGTTACTATTTCCAAAGAACCTAGAAGTTTCAATCAGATGATGAGATAAGAGTCACATTATTAACCAGTAATTTTCATCTTTCTTCGTTCGGGTGAAATATGAAATCTATAATACCAAAATAGAGCACCTGCCATAATTATGAAATCCGTCACATAAAATATATCCCAAAATAATAGATTGTGCAGACGGCCATTTACAAAGTCATTTACATATCGCTCATCCGCTACAGCATTGACTAACAGAGAGAGGGATGAAAGAATCCATGGAATGGATTGTACATCGTCCTTTCGTAAGCTAATTAGTATTATCATTGAGGGAACAAATAACATCATATCTAAAATTGGATAGGTGATAGTAATAACAAAAGCTGTAAAATCAATTTCGGCAAGAAATCGTGATGAAGGGAATAGGTTAATCGCAATGTAAGTAATGAACAACAGTG
>DAOM01000075.1:1403-3057 GCA_002501855.1 Candidatus Nitrosopolaris nunavutensis | reverse complement strand
TTACCACAATGGTGTGTTCTGTCCTTGTTGTGGTATGGCATTACGTATGTTACCAACGAACAAAAGAGATAAGGAAAGGCTGAGGCAATTACAACTAAGAAGAGAAGAAGGACAAGATAGAATAATCAGACCTGTAACGCTGCATCATTCCAGTGCTAGGACCCATCATCATTTCACTATGCATCATCGCAGCAATATGCATTCTGACCATTGATCAATCTCTTCCATATAACAAAATCCTTTTTCTACATTCGAAGTCGAAATTATTGAAACAAGACTATTCTTCATTAGCTATAAAAATGATAAACAAACGGATCTGATGACAACCTCTACTAAGTGATCCTTTCAATAGCCTGTCGTTCAACTATCTGCTCTGAGGAAATGCAAGGCGTGTGTTCCTGCTGTTTCCAGCTTGACATGGCATTGTCAGGATAAGCACCAATTTGATAACGCTTTAATGTAAAGCTACCAATATACTAATTTCATGGTGGTAGATCGTCACGTATTAATCACCCTTATTTTGATATCTGTATTAGGAGTAATCGCGATTCCTTTTGGAAGCCCCAAATTTATTGGTGAAGCTATAGTTATAGAATTATCGTTCATTACGTTATCTGTACTGATCTGGAAAGGTTACACAAAAGCACTTTATGCTTGTATTGCATTGGCATTAACAGTTGTTGTAGGTAATAGCACTTCTCCAGCCCATATTCATTTGATGACAACTTTTTCAAAGCCAGCCAATGCCTTAATTTTGATAATTGGTGGATACATTTTGCAAGGAACCTTGATTTATACTAGTTTGGAGTCGATAATCAGAATTAGATCAAAATCGTTAACACAATCTAATATTACATAGAATAATAGATTATTAGTCACTTTTCTATATTCTAAAATTATCGTCGGCAAGAGCCATTATGAAGGTTGTAAGAAATACTGTAGACGATGTGAAGTTTACTTACTTCATGATGGCGCCTTTTGTCCGTGCTGTGGAATGGCCCTAAGGGTTTCACCTACGGCCAGAAAAGATAGGAAAAAATAAAGCAAATCAATACTAATCACTCAAGTTATAAGCCATCTCCCAGAAAAGATATTCATATTTACAGGCATTGGCAAAATGGTTTTTCATTTTAGCCTTAGACTTTTCATCTTCTTTCTCGCCAAGCTTATTTAGGATCTCTTTTATTTCGGCCACCTGCCTATTTGATTCGGTTGAAGAATAGAATTGAACCCATTTCCTGTAGGCTTCATTTCCTATATGAATTTTAGCCAATTTCTGAGCTATTTCGAGATATGTCCAAGGACAAGGTGCCATGACTGACACAATGTCGCTAAAAGTACCGTTTGATGATGTATTCATTAGATAAGATGTATAGTTTAAAGTAGTTCTACATGGGAACAATTCATGATTAGCAGTATTAGAAGGATAATTTAACGACACGCCTAATACATCAAGTAATTGTCTTTGCATTTCCCTCTCAAAATTAAATGTGTTCAAGTACAATCTATCCAACCATTCCTTCAATTTGTTATCGTTGGTCTTTTGTTTTGCAGAATGGAGAAATTTGGAGAACTCTCCAAGGAAATAATGATCTTGTCGTATGTAGAACACGAACTTATTTAGGGGTAGTATTTCACTAGAGAGTTCCATCAC
>DAOM01000075.1:0-1079 GCA_002501855.1 Candidatus Nitrosopolaris nunavutensis | reverse complement strand
GTTGCTTCAGAGTATCTGCAAATATCATGTTCTTGTCATATTATTTTCAATATAAGTATATGAAACAATGGCTATACCGTTAACAGTTGAGCAAAAGGAGCTCTTAGAATATACGTACGGATTTGGATATGGTGTCAGATATGGTGTCAGACATGGTTAAGAAGTTATTGGATAACTCATTATCTCCATGACTAGAAATCAGAGCAAATCTAGTTTTATCGAACGGATACGAAGTGACTTATCTAACACTATAGATGCTATCCTTAACCATCCATACGTATTCGCATTAGAAAAGCTGCCAGTCAATCCACAAACTGGAATCGTAGGGGGATTAATAAAATGACTAAGCTTCATGTTCTAATTTTTGCAACAACCATACTATTTTTTGATAACTAAAATGTAATTGGTGAAGTAGCTACGCAAGCAAATCGCTGATCCTCAATGAAAAGAGAAGAAAAAAATATGAGACAGTCATAATCGGTATTTTTACTTTAATTTGATCCCTAATTTCAGGTTTGAATATTGATTTGTTTGGCCTGCGAGAAAGATAAAGAGGAAGTGATATAAAGTTGCCGTATATATCACTTGTAAGAACCAATGTCTGCATCAGCTTCTTCTCCCTCGATTTCCAAAAAGCTGACCGCAGAGTTCTAGCAGTGATAGATAGGTCAAGATCGTGTATGGAAAAGACTTTGATTTCGGTCGAAGAGTTCCCAATTCCTGAAGTAGGCAAACGCCATAGGGATAGGCGCAAGAGATGTGAACTTTGTGGCAATTTAGCCACCCATGCAGCTGTCTTTAAAGTAGAAGGGGCGTCACTTGTCGAAAGGTACTGCAATGTATGTGTTAAAGGACTGAAGTATCGTGGTGGTTTATTTCGAGAGAACACAATACAATGATATCAGCAGTAATGCTGTTAGTTATGCGTTTAGTAATCTCATTCTCTGGCAAACCGCTATAATATTGAGTGCATTCTAAAAGGTAAGAATTTTTGATTCCAACTAGTATTCGAGTGAGGATGTGAGGATCTAGATTCTAGACCCTACGATGATTTTCAGATTGTAAACTTTTTAATCCAA
>DAOM01000205.1:3797-7292 GCA_002501855.1 Candidatus Nitrosopolaris nunavutensis | reverse complement strand
AAGCTTCTAATCACGCAATAGATCTTAGGTGTAAGGCTTCAATCACTGATGGAGAATCGAAAACTAGATACTGCCACAAGGTGATCTAATTCTATCGTTATGGCAACCGGCAACCGATAACAAATACAACATCTGCTTGGAGAAAAGATGTTAATCGTTATCTTAGTATATTAAAGATTAATAATACTGCGTGAGTAAAAGAACAGATGTTAGATGTATTATGAAAAAACTAATAGAAGTGGTTTTTTCTGAATTTAACGAGAGTGTATCTGTAGAATTAGATGACTCACGATCACTTAAAACAGTTAAAGCAATATTAGAAAATCTACCAATTGAGGTCAATATCAATAAATGGGGTCAAGAATTGTATACTGATAGGACTTCAATAGTTGCTCAGGAAGAAAATGCAAAATCAGAGGTTGGTTTACTAGATGTTGCATTTTGGCCTGAAGGTAATGCATTGTGTTTGTTCTATGGTCCAACACCGATTAGCAAAGTCGGCAAAATTGTACCTGCTTCGCCTGTTAACATAGTGGGACGCATTGTTTCCCACAATAATAACATTGTAGATAAAGTTAAGAATACAAGTAAAGTACTCATAAGGCAACAATAACAAAACATAGAAAGTTGGTATCTTGTTGTACTAAAAATCGATTATTACTGCGCTGAACCAAATCTCATGCTTACCTGCAGACCGAGAAGCTAGGATGATGTAATAACCACTTCTTGTTTTAAAAGGCTTGAGACAAAGGCTACTACTACATCTCTTAAAGCAGCCTCTACCTTTCTATAATTGCTTTTAATGGGATGATATTGATAACTTATCACATTGGCTAACTGGTAATACTTAGGATAGATCCTAACTGTTATGGGAATAATTCCTTGAAAGAAGCATGTAGAGTGCTATTGGATTATGTCATAATAAAAAAGAGTATATTATTTTACTGGAACCGCGCTTCGCCATGTCGAATAGTACCTTGATGTTATCCCAGTTGCAGTTCCAATTTGTAGAAGCTGCAAAGGTGGATGATATCCCAGTTGGGAAATTAAGACATGTAGAAATTGACGGAAAGTTCTATGCATTATGTGATAGACTCTCTTATTCTTTTGGTTCTCTTTTCTAAGTAATTACACCTTCTGCTAATAGCGACTGTATCATTTGCTCAGTTTGAGCATAATCACCTTCGCCGATATGGTTATAGCGTATGTATCCTTGGTTATCGACCAGATAATCTCTTGGCCAGTAATTGTTGCCATATGCATTCCAATTCACATAATTGTTATCCAGAATTACTGGATATTTTATTTGAAAGTTATTGACAGCTGTCTTTACATTGTCGATATTTTTCTCATCGCTAAACTCAGGTGCCTGAACACCAACGATAACTAGACCCTTGTTAGAATACTTTTGGTACCAATCGTTTAGATGAGGAATAGTGTGTATACAGTTAATACACGTATACGTCCAGAAGTGAACAAGCACTACTTTTCCTTTGAGGTCTGCTAGTTTGATAGGAGCGGGTGTGTTAACAAAACCAGTAATACCAGTAAATTCTGGTGCTTTCTTAAATTGAGATTTATCAATTATAAAATGATTTTGTGTATTTCCATTTTGTACCAATGGTAAAATGGTTGGTGTCGTAGATGATGTTTGGCCCTCGCTTGATGTTGTAGCTTTCACCGTGCTCGAACCTAAGAAGTACATTGTTGGTGCCAAAACTAATCCTATTGCTGCGATTATAGAGACTAGTACATCACTATAATTTCGGATCATTGACGCGTGTTTCCTCCAAATGATTTCGCGAAGACTAAACGATTCGTGTATTTCATGTGTCTTTTTGTTCATTCATTTCATTAATACTTTTTTCCAGATTGCCTCCAAATTGAAAGGTTCACAAATTGAAATATGTAGTCAGAAATAAATGATAAATCGGCTGCACAAATCCTTGGTCTCATTGACGACATCCTTCAAATTCCTCGTCAGACATATTAAACAACGCGCATTATTTTGTTTCAACGTTTTACTGCGTTGTCGTCGTTTTCTGATAGCCATAATCAGCGCATTAATCCCATAAGATATACTACAAGCAAACTATTGTACAATATCTGAGTTAAGTAATGCCTTTCTTTCCCCACCTAAAGGATGTAATGGCTATCATCAGAATATGGTAACAAGCTTAATGTTCTTGTAATAGATTTGTGGGCCGCACAAAACATAGGTGCACGTAGCGTTCAAGCTTTTAACGCACAGGTTCTCAAGAATACAATTTATCTTCGGAGATCATATGAAGCTTGAGACATGTCCACAGCTTTAGAAGAGATAAGAACGACCACTGCTCAATCTTGCCTTCGTTACTTTGGGATTTAGTTAGTCAGTTAGTTCTACCTGGGTGAGTAGATGTCGGATATGCAGCTAACCAATCTATGAACGGCGAACTTAAGTTTGAACTACCCTCAGCTAGTTCCAACCAGAATTGTTCTAGTGCTTTCTCAGGATGATCATCCTTACTACCAGCCAGTATGCTGGCATCTAGTCCACCAATTGACGTACCTGCGATTATGTCAATTTTTATATTGCTACTTGCAAGTGCCTTATAGACCCCACATCCGAATGCCCCTAAAGAGCCTCCTCCTTGAAGTATTAAGACATTCTCAATACTATCAGACATGACACTTTCGCTCTTCTTTATCAGGTGTACATGTTATCTCTACATCGTAATTAGGGCTATCTCTAATTTTCAATCCTTGAAACAAGCTGTGTGCCTTCTCAATGTTAGTCCTTGTCCCTTTGTATAGAGGCCGACACTGCTCAACATTCTGTTGATTGTCAGCACTGGTTATTTTTCCTTTCAATCTCCACATTCTATATTTACCAGAACTATTAGAATGTGTCCTATTATCTTTGAAAATAATCTACAACGGTTAAAAATAAATTTGAACCTCGAACATTACCTTTATTCTTAAGGTGTTCCATTCCTAAAGGCGACACGTGTTTGACTTTCGTTTGAAAGGTGATAGATTTTAGTTCTTTAGATGGTCATACTAAACTCGTGTTGACATGGTGAAGTAAAGGAATAGCTAGGCTGTCTTGTCGCGAATTCAGACTTTGGGATCTGCCGCCACTATCATATGATTTGGTTTTCATGCTAGAAGACTTGTAGATCCTTATGACTTGCATCAAAACAAAGGAGTAGCCGACCAAATTACTGCAAAAAAGGTTCTTGATGACTGTAAATAACTGATTCTGGTAAGCCAAACGGATCTGCACTAAAACCATTTGCTGATGTTTTAAACATTAGCACTTCCATTGACTCATCTTTTGGAAAGACAAACCCTATAATCGTTATATGTTCATGATATATGAAATATTATGGATTCATTTTTAACATACATGCCATTAATCTCTGTTTCGGTAGTTGCTGGACTTTTCGTAATGGCGCTAATGAATTTTTCAACTATGAAGAAAAATATGCAAAAGCAAAGTGAACAGCAAAT
>DAOM01000205.1:1399-3522 GCA_002501855.1 Candidatus Nitrosopolaris nunavutensis | reverse complement strand
CAAAGTGAACAGCAAATTTATTCAAGAATAATGGATGCAAGACTCAAACTTGAAAATACTGATGCGTTTACAAAAATGGCAACGGAAAGTCCTGTTTTTCAAGAGCGATTTACTGTGGTAGATACTCCTGAGGAATATTACATAATAGTAGCAATTCTTGACTTAATAAAATTTATGTTTCGTCTATACAAGAAAGGTATGATAGATACTCAAATTTGGTTTCGTTGGAAGGCTACATGAGAGGAATGAAGACAATACCAAAATTCCAGAAGGTATGGGAGAAGACAAAGGATGTCCACGCTAATGAATTCAGAGAGTTTATTGATTCATTATAACACATGCTAGAGTTTAGGAAGTTGGTAGAGTCAATAATTCTAGAAATTATGTAATTCTAGAAAAACTAAAAAAGAGTTTATTATAATACAGATCGACTTAGATCTCCATGAAGTTATAGCTATTTTAAAGGAATTGGATGTCTATAACAAGGCATCTTAGAAAAAACTAGGTAAATATGCGATAGCATCCTCGAATTGTTATTACTATATACTGATAAGATTTATAGTGTATGAAATATAGACTATTTTTGTGTTAACCCATGTGAATAGCACGCAGAAATGAATACGAACACAAATATGAATAACAGTCAGAATGATTGTTCTCTTCGCCTCCAACACAGTAATTGAAATCTAAAAGCAAACAAAAAATCTCTACATACAGGATAGTGACTCTTTCTAAATATCATCAGCTGTTCTTGCAATAACTTTAGAGTGCAGGATGAATATGAACTGTTTTTGTAACATTGTTAATCGTACCACCAGTATGACCAACTCTATTACCATCAGCCTTCATAGCCACCAAAACTTCATGAATGAGAATTGATGCCTGATTTCCAAGGATATGACAACCAAGGATATTTCGGCTTTTCTTATCGACAAGAAATTTTACAAAACCGTCCGTATCATCAAGTGCCTGTCCCATATCATCCATCTTCTTCCAGTTTACGACTGCAATAAGGACATTCACTAGAAGATTTGCTAGATTTACCTTCTTCTGGTAAACACCCACAATCAGCACACTTGCATGATCTATATTGTTATGTTTGCCATTTGACTTCCTGCATTTTCTACTACGGCTAGTATTTTTATCACCTTCTTTAGAGCAAACCCAATTAGTATCCCAGCAAAAAAGCCTCCACCAATTGTGGCCGGCACGAGATAGAAGTTTTCGATATTCATCTGCTACTCTGGGCAAGAGCAGTCGCAATCAATAGAATGATATCTGCACTAATGACTTTCGAGCATTTTTTCATCCGAGGAATTATAGGCCTTTTTACTTCCTCAGAGAAGTATTTGCAAGGCAATTTGGAGCATTTCTAGATATGTTTTCGATCTCCTTCTTTAATGCATCTTGAGGAAGATAGCCGACGATTTCACCTACCTCTTTAGCCTCACAGAAGAACTTAATGACCGGTATACCTTGAATTCCATATCTGGCTGCCAGCTCCGGTTCTTCACCTACATTAACCTTTACGAATTTAATATTTTCTGCGTAATCTTTCGCTACTGAATCAAAGACCGGTTTCAATCGCATACAGTATGGACACCATGGTGCCCAAAAATCAGCGGCTACTAGCTTCTTATCCGATATTAACGAATCCCATTCAGAACTTCTTATATCTGTAGACATATGATTTACCCTGTGTTTTTATTGCTTAAAAGAGGTTTCTTCTATTAAAAATCTAACTCAACGGTTAAAGATATGGAATGTGCCTATAATAATACAGGCTGCGATAAGTAACGTAGATGTTTAGAGAATCAAGAAATATGCCTGCGGGCCTACCTTTTTTTCAGTTCTGATATCAAGCCAGCTATGTAGGTGTCACGGTCTATAAGAATACCTTGGGAGACCTCTTCATATATGCCATATTTCGTTTCAAAATCTTTAATCTTCTTCATATTGGTACCATGTTGAAAATTTTCCTGGTTTTCCTGAGGTAATAGGAGGGCCTGATTTAATGCAGAATATGAGAAAGCAGGCGGAGAAGTTTGGCACAAAGTTTATTGATACAGCGGTTGGTTCAGTAGATTTTCTATCAAGACCATTCAAGATCAACGTTGGAGATA
>DAOM01000205.1:0-1042 GCA_002501855.1 Candidatus Nitrosopolaris nunavutensis | reverse complement strand
GAGTATCCGCATGCGGTACTTGCGATGGTTTCTTTTTTAAAGGTAAAGATGTGGGTAGTCGTAGGAGGGGGAGAAGCAGCAATAGAGGAAGCTTTATTCCTCTCAAAACTTACCAATAGTGTCAAAGTTATTCACAGAAGTGACGAGCTTAGAGCTGCTAGAATAATGCAACAAAGAGCGTCCAACAATAAGAGGATTTCATTTGTTTGGAATAGCGTTATTGATGAAATCCTTGGTGAAAATAAGGTAGAAGGGATTAGAATAAGAAATGTACACACAGTGGCACTGTCAAAAATAAGGTGTGACGCAGTATTTGTGGCTATTGGACATAAACCAAATACAGATTTCTTCAAAGGTAAGCTTGAACTTGATAACAAGGGATACATCAAGAAATACGAGGAAAGTAAGACAAATATTGACGGTATTTTCGTAGCAGGAGACGTTTACGACTATACCTATAGACAGGCTATAACAGCAGCAGGATCTGGTTGCAAAGCAGCAATTGATGTAGTTAAATACCTTGAAAGTAAGGAGCAGAAGGAGTAATAATTTTTCATCCAGGTTTAACTGTTCAATATTAACTTTAACTATTAAAGGAAACGACTTTATAGCATTTTCATCTATCATTAAATGACCAAATACATAAAATCTAATAATACTAATGAAAAGAAAATGAAGAACCATGAATATGTTTAATATCAATAGAAAGCTAGAATCAATATCAAACCTGAAGACAACAATACCACTTGCATTTAAGATGGTATTTCAAAATCGTCTTTATATTGCTATAGCGGCTGCTGTATTCACTACATTTTGGATTGTTTTTAATGTATTTGATCAACTGTTGTTCTTTTCACAAGTCGTAACTTTTTATCTTCCTAATGACGCAATAGCTGGATTCATCCTAACAAACATAACTTCAGTATTGATAGGGGTATTGGTTGCCTTGAATGTATATGTAATTAGAAATTCAAGGTTAAAGTTAGACAAATCATTTTTCTCAGGCTCAATTCTAGGCCTTGCTTCTAGTACTTGTGCTAGC
>DAOM01000206.1:447-13097 GCA_002501855.1 Candidatus Nitrosopolaris nunavutensis | reverse complement strand
ATATCTATTGTGCTACAAGCTAAATCAATCCATGTCTATTGCCTCGAAGGCCTTAGAATGAGTGTGATTCAGCCCAAATGGCACTTGAGGATACTATTTTTTCAAATCAAATACAACCTGAAGTAATATCTGATCTTGAAGATTATTTCGTAGAATCAAAAAAAAGTTAAGAACTGCGAATAAGTCCTCGTATTTTCTGTTTCATTTCTGGAGTTATATCTTCCTCTTTCATACCATGTACTTTCATCGCATGTTCTCCCCCATTTTTCATAACTTCTTCTTCTGTTTCGCCTTTGACGACGTAGTCGCAGTCAAATCCTGCTTCACGACAGTTTATAGTTTTCATAAGATGATAAGAAAAAGTCGACCATATAAGTGAGACGTTTCTTGGTGCGCGGATGAGTCCGTATGTAAGGTACTAGCCCATTTCCGTGGGACTGGGGACATAACTAAGCGGCGGTCTAGTCTGGACTTGATATGTACATCTACTTCATCATCATTGTATTATTGTAATACTTCAATGTGCCCCGCAAACTTAACGCCAGTACTCCTACCGCTTCTGGTACCCTTACAATTTATTTCCTTGGCCTAGATGCATCAGAAGAATTCTTATCAAAGAACTTGATCATTAAAAGTCAGGAGATGGCTTCATGTATATACACAAAGACAATACTTACTGCGTTCCTCTTATTGTCGTCGTTTTCTGATAGCCTTAATCAAGGCATTAATCCCATAAGATATACCGTGAGATGGACGAATAAAATGCGCCCATTTGGAAGTTCTTCTTCTGTCTCACACCATCTCCTTCCTTCTTATGGCCCTCCAAGCTCTTTATCTATCAAAAACTTAAATTCTGGAAACGGCTGCGGTCCTTCTACTTTCTGAGGATTTGAGCCATCACTTTTAACTATTATAAATGAGGGTGTCTGCGTAAATCCAAGAGAATGAGCCAGTGCAACACTGCTTTCTACAACGGGCTTCTGCCTTTGGCTATCAAAACATGAATTAAACTTCTGCATATCCAAGCCAGGTATTTGAGATGCAAATTTTTTCAAATTATCTCTATTTGCCCATCCAGAATCAATAGGTCCTTGATTGTTATACAATAAGTTATGATATTGCCAAAACTGTCCTTGATCATTAGTGCATTGAGCTGCCGAGGCTGCAGGAAAAGAATCAAAACCACGATTAGGTAAGTGTAAAAAGATAAATGCCACTTTACCTGGTTGGACATAAGTTGAATTTATTTGCGGCTCTGTCGCTGTTACAAATCTATCGCATAAATGACATTGTAGGTCACTAAAATCAATTAAAGTTACGGGAGCTGAGGTACTTCCTTGATAGGAAGCTCCATGTTTTATTAGATTAGATAATGATAGAGCAACATTTTTCTGTATTTGAGCAAAAGCATAGAAGGGATTATGGTGTGGCTGCAAAGATGAAAGGAGAAGAGATGGAGCTAGTGCTGCGAAAAATGTGACAATAGTTACCCTCACCACGAGAGCATTTATTCTATCATTTTTCATAATATTATTAGATGATTCCTGTTCGTTACATTTGCTACGGTGTTGGCGGTTGTTTCTGTTGCTTGAATGAATCAAAAATGCACGGCTTTGTAATCTTATAATGTACTGAATATAATGCCCACAGGAGTATACCTATTGATACTATCCTTAATGGGATCTGATAATTTGTAAGAAAGTCTGTTGCGATGATGCCAAAACCTCCAAATGTAGATATGACAAGAAAACCTATTGAAGAACAGCTAGCACAAGTACTAGAAGCAATACCTAGAATTGAGCCTGAGAATAATGATTTGTCTAACTTTAACTCTGAATTTCTAATTACATATACATTCATGGCAACCAATACCCCCATCAATACTGAAGTTATGTTTGTTAGGATGAATCCAGCTATTGCGTCATCAGGAAGATAAAAAGTTACGACTGGTGAAAAGAACAACAGTTGATCAAATACATTAAAAGCAATCCAAAAAATGGTGAATACGGCAGCAGCTATGGCAATATAGACACGATTTGGAAATACCATCTTAAATGCAAGTGGTATTGTTGTCTTTAGGATTGAGAGCGATTCCCTTCTATTGATATAATCCACTTTCATTATTTTTCATTTTCTTTCCTTCGGTATTGTTTGTTTGCTCATTTAATGATAGGTAAAAATGCTATAAAGTCGTTTCCTTTAATAGTCAAAGTTAAAATTGAACCCTTAGATCTAGATTAGACATTATTACTCGCTATCCTCACTGCTCTCAAGGCATTTAATTACATCAATTACTGCTTTGTAATTGATATCTTTTCTTCCTTTATTTGCAGACATTACAGCGCCTTTCTAGACAAGAATAATCTAGATCATACTCAATAAAGTCAAAAAATTGTCTAATTCTTCTCATAATATTTTCTTGTTATCTCTGTACGCGTTGATTATTTGAACAAACGATAGGGATTTGAATAATATTTCTATTGTCGGTCATTATTGAATGTATACGGTCCATTAGAATCGATGGTGCCCAATAAAATGACAAGATTGACATGTGGCCAGCGGGTTTTGACCTTGCAGGTAAATGGTGTCAGTACTTTTTGATATCTTTACCTACTTGTGAGTGTTATTGGTCGGTATCTGAGTCGGCGTGCGTTTGCTCCAAACTGCTTACCATAACCGCTCGCTAACGCTCTACGCCAGTCTGTGGTTTCAAATTAGAGCGACCTTATCTACCATGCTGAGTAAACCAATTCGAGATGATATTCTTGGTAGAATTGTGCGCCCTGCGACCGAGTTCGATGGTGAGACATGCGGCGCTATATTTGAAGCTGTACCCGGTCATGATAGAGATGGTGAAGTTAGAGACAGTACGAAGTAAGGAACTGCGAAAGTAGTTGTACATGGAGAGAGAATTACAGGTTACACTACGGGCATGTCTTTCTATAACCACTCTGTTGGTTTGACTAATGACGACCTTAAGGCTCTGATTGCTTAGGCACCTTCCTATGGAGGACATGGTGTTCTGATTCCCGCGGGAAACACTCAGTTGTTTCGCTGGTGTTTCGACGAGTGCCTCAAGTTAGTCCAGCAGCTTAACCTCATAACAGGGGATGTTCAACGAACCAGCTGGCGCCTAGATGCCTTCAATTCTATATTGAGAATCCGCTTAGAAATATGAGTTGCAATGTTTCCTACGCTCGCGGCTTCACTAGATTCCTCGCGTGTGACGATTTCTCTGGTTGTTCAGGACAATTCTTAATGCAATATTTTCTCGTCCTTAAAATTTTTCTTAAATCGGGCCGATGCTAGCAGCGCGAATTGCATATTCGGTTAATAAAAAAAGTCTGATAATCGTAATCACTTTATGATAGTGACATTCTTATTGGGTAGTCTAATGTTACGATGTGATGAAGTACCGGGATAGAAACGAAATTACTGCGCAGATTCTTGAAAGTGCTAATGGCAACAGAGTACGACTAACGAAAATAATGTATGACGGCTACCTTTCGCACACAGTAACTAAGGAATATTTGGTACTTTTAATAGAAAAAGGCCTGATCGAATATCTGGATGGAGAAAGAACATTCAAGACCACAGAAAAGGGGATGAATTTCCTGCGTATACATCATAGAGTGCAAGAATTGACTCCTGTTGCTCCTACATTGCACAGTAGGGAGGAAAAGGTTTCATTTCTTTAAACGACTCTCATTTTGATAGCAGTTGGGAAGAATGAATTGTTAAAGGATTAAGCCCTGAATAAAGAGGAAGCTAAAGCGTTTTATGGTGCGCAATACGTACCACTAAGTTATTGTTGATGGATAATGATTTTCATCTGTTTCAGGAAACGAAAAAGATAGACAATGTGGTTAAGGTGTGTTTTTTGACGGCTGGTGAGATGTAAAAGTATGGAAGAGAAGAATTCTCTACATTATCCATTTTTTTTTACTTCCTTTTCGTTCGTTGTGGTTGTGGTTAGAAGTAAAATTCGGATCGGCATCATTAATAAAAACCTCTGCACCGTTTCAACCCCGTTTTGTAACACGAAACGAAAAATGTTATATGTCCTGGTGTCATATCACAACTTGGCTCCAACACCCGTAGGCACAAAGGATTAAGAAAAATGTCGCAAGAACAACAAGGGCAGCATGATCAAGAAGTAATCCTATGGTTAAATGAAATCACAAAAAGCGTTTGGCATAAACTGCATACTAAACATACTAAAATAGTAATTCAAACTCAGGAAATTACAAATTATAACGTTGTCTTGAGCCGAGATAATGAAGGTGCAATAAAAATTCCCCTGATAGAGCTTGACGATGTGCAGATAATGAATAACCGTAGTGTTAGTCAAGGAATTTATAGCGGGTTTTCTTCAGGCAGATACTTTTGTTCGTACCATGGTTTCAGCAATTCCAACTCTAGGCACGTCGGCGATTTAGTCTTTTTGCACGGTGGCAAACCTGAAATCATATTTAGAAATATTGCCGCCCCTAACAGAGTAGCTTCCTTAGTTAAGGCTGAAAAGAAAAGATTGCAGCAACTACAGAATGATAAACCAATAGACAACACAGCTCCGATACAACAAGAGAAAATCCAATGCTATCAGTACCAGGATAAGACAGGACAAAACTTATTTCAAATAAATAGACCATTGAATTTTATCGTCATTACCGACCATGAGGCCATAAACAAAAATTATGTTGTGATTCTAAAGGCGTTGCCCCTTACTTCGTTGGCAGCTCTAGGAATTGCGATTTCGGATAATGATAAAGATTTGACTTTAGATGTCTATGCAAATACCAACATTGAAACGCTATTTATTATAGAAAAAACCAAGAATTTCCACCTTTTAGAATCGACGAATAAGGCAACACTTGGAGGAGAAAAGGCGCATATGATCGTGTATAATGGCCTAATAAATAACGTATATTCGACGCACTTGAATATTATTGCTATGCACAACAATAAGATATATTCAATATTGTTTAATTGCGATGTAGACGAATATCAACAATATTTGCCAATCGTGACCCGCATGATTGAATCATTCACCTTCATAGTCAGAACTTGAAAATAATATTAAATCATCACATAATCCATCATTACAAACAGCTTGTCAGACTTTCTAAGGAAAGTAGCGAGGATCGAATAAAAACTGGCTAAAAAATAGGAAGAGAACTAATTATCAATGTCGGATGGTTCGAATAGAAGATTTATGGCAGGCGTACTAATATTATTATTGCCACCTTTGAGGCCATTATTCTCTGAGTGAACAATCTTGTCGACATCGACAATCGATGTCCTGCCGATTCAAGCAATAAAACTTGATGTTAGAAGCGATATATCACTTAAAGATGTTTTAGCAAGATAATACACGAAACGAAAAGTTGATGTTGTGGTTAATAATGCTGGTTACGCGTTCGCATGTCCTTTCGAAGATTTATCAATGGATGAAATAAAAGCACAGTTTGAAACTAATTTCTATGGATCGGTGAGAGTTATGCAGGTTGTATTGCCTACCATGATAAACCAAAGCTATGGAAGGATAGTGAATGAATCTGCTCTGGGAGGAAGAATAGCTTTTCCCTTTGATTCAGCTTCTCATGCGACCACGTTTGCTCTCGAAGGATTATCTGAATCTCTCCACCATGAAGTAGAGCAGTTTGGAATTAAAATCATTCCCATAGAACCAGATGTGGTAAAATCCCTCTTTTTCGATAATTTAAGATGGCAAAACGCACAAAGATCATATTCTCCATATCTAGATGATGCAAAAAACAAATGCAGGATTCGCTTCTTTATTAGAAAATGCTACTCCTTCTAAAAAAGTAGCGAAAGAAATACTGAAGGCAGTTACGTCTGAACAGCCAGAACCGAGACATACAGTAGGCGATGACGCTGCAAGTACACTTGAAACGAAAAGAACAATGTCAAATGTGTAGTTTGGAGAGTTAACGAAGCAATAGTTTCTACCTCAATGATGAGAGCATGTAAAAATGTCCAAAAATGAATAATGCAGCTTCTTTGTCCTTATCGAAATTGGCTGGATGATTGGAAGTGATATTTGTCCATATCATAGAAGAAGAAGCAAGCCCGGATCTGTTCGATTTTTGTAAGAATTATGAATGAGAACCTCAAGAGCTAATATACTGTATTGTATGAAGAATGAAAATAAAATGAACTATGATTTTTCAAACAGAATTGTATTGGTAACAGGTGGAACAGGAGCTTTGGGAAGATCTATAACAAGCGCTTTCATTGAGTCTAATGCTACAGTTATATCGTCATATGTTGTTGACAGAGAAATAGAGTCGCTAAAAAAAGACAGTAAACCAATATTACAACTAGTCAAAGCAGATGTACAAAAAGAAGATGAAGTAGAGAAATTAGTTTCAGATATCCTAGGAAAATATGGGCGTATTCACATAGTGGTTAACGTGGTTGGAGGTTATCTTGGAGGCAAAAGTGTATGGGAACTTGACGAAAAAATATGGGATAGGATGATGACTATAAATCTAAAAACAGCCTTTCTGATAAGTAAACACGTTGTCCCTCAAATGATATCTTCAAAAGATGGGAAAATAGTACATATATCATCCAAAACTGCGTTGAAGTCTAGTGGGTATGACTCTGCTTATGCAGCATCAAAATCTGGATTGATAAGGCTGGTAGAGTCGCTGTCCGAGGAGACAAAGGAATCAAATATTAACGTAAATTGCATCATGCCAAACGCAATAGATACTGAAGCAAATAGAACAGCAATGCCGACTGCAGATTTTACGAAATGGGTAAAGCCGGAGGATTTGGCTAATGTGATATTATTCTTATGTTCAGATGAAGCAAAGGTCATAACAAGTGCTGCTATACCTACATATGGGATAGGTTAAACGAATGTTGTAGCTGAAAATACAAGATAATATACGTATATGTAAACCAATATTACTAACCGCAGAAATACCCCTACAGAAAACAGATTCCTGTATTGTTTGCCGCTATGATATTCTAGGAAAAGCCCCAAGCTAACTTTCAGTGCATCGGTATGACGATTCTACAAGTATCTGACGGCATCATGCTGAAGAAGTAATTTATGGTAAAACTTATCGTAGTCGTACCTCATTTCCTCCTCGTTGAGACAGACAATTGAATGTATTAAGTGGAAAGTACTTTATGCGTTATTGCCAATAGCAAGTCGATTTTTTATTGTTGAACAGTTCTTTTAACCTGAAAAATTTAGTGTTTACTATCTTCATTTTCTACGCCCTAATTTCATACGAATTCCATATTTTGGACATAGTGTAATATGTGTAATATGGGGTTTTAATTCGACCTTATGATTTGGGTCATGAGGCATCTTCCGCTGCCGACATATTGTAGATAGTAGTGATATTCTTCCATCAAGGCAAAGGTCTCACCTACGCAGCCTCTTATGCATCCACCAAATGGGAAATAGCTAAATCTAGGGAATTGCACCTTTGCTTCCTTGGTCCAACGATCTGGGGAAAAGAGATCTGGGTCAGAAAGGTACTGTGAATCATGATGTATTACGTATTGACTCATTAAAATGATAGAGCCAGAAGGTATCACATATTTGTCAACCTTGTAATCATATATTGCTTGACGGCCTATAGTCCAGGCTGGTAAATGGGTATACTCTAGACACTCCTTATTTTTTTCATAAGGTTATAGGCACTTTACCAATTGTTCATATCACAAATTTGAAAATATAAATAATTATACCACAGCGCAGAGATAAAAATAAATGGAGCTTCGTCAGCTAAAAGTCCAAACATTTAAGACCTTTAAGGACTAGGAACATTTGTGATACATTTAATATCATCGGAAGAAATATTTTTCGAGGTGAAACCTGTATAACGAAGGCTTCTAATGTAATGACAAGTAACGTAGTCGCTGCTCGTGAGAGTACTACTGCTATGGATATTAGTACGAAGCTTCTTATCGGAGAGTTTAACGGCTTACCAGTTATCGACAGTAATGCTAAAGTCATAGGTATAGTTACAGCAGTTGATATTTTGCGGGCTCTAAGACAAGGCAAAAATCTTGACAGCCTTCGAGCAATAGATATAATGACACGAAATCCAGTGGTAGTCAAGCAAGATACAGAGATAAACGAGATAATCGACATTATCCTTCAAAAGGCCATCATCTTAGTCCCAGTCGTAGATGATGACCGCAAGCTAATAGGAGTCGTAGGTAGGCTTGACATATTGCAACAAAACCTAAATGAAAAGTTCGTTACAATAGGTGAGACAAGCTGATTTGGGAGGCGTTTATCTGAACCTACTCCTCCCACTTAGTCAAGTCCTTGAGGCAGATGACAGGCTAAATTCATTTGGATATCAGAATTACAAATAACCCAACTGGAAGAAGACACTACAGATAAAATATACTGCAACCTGCATATTACGCGATTCTTCACTCTCCTCTGTAATAGCATTCTTAAGTGTTGATTTTGTCTTAGTTTTTCTTTGCCCTCTCTAGACGACTTAATGCCACCTACTGAGCAATTACATGACGAGCTTATGTTGAAAGGAAGGTAAAGTTGCAAATTGGACTGATAGCCAATCTGCCAGATTATCTATATGATAGAACTATCTGACAAAGTATTTGAAATACTCGATCATAGATTCCATGTTGTTCACGCCCTTCATAGATGGTATTCATTAGATGAAAAAGAGCACGGTGTAAATCAGCAACGTATTATTGGGGGTGTGTGATTGTTGTCTTAAGGCAGGTATGCAGTTCTATGGTAGTGGTGTTGATAATGTTCATGACGATGGACGAAATAATTCATCTTCCTCTTCACTCAAAAGTCTAGGAATTCCTATGCATCCAGCATCTAATATGGAGGTTGCTGAAATAACTAAAATTGCCGAAAACGCACATAGATATCTGCAAATAGCATTTGCTGAAGATCTCTATCTGCATTGTCAAACAAATAACATAAACTTTCCACAACTAAGAGAGGCTCTAAATACTAAATGGAACGTAAATATTCTAGAACCAAGAGAAGGAATAGGAGGACACTGCCTTCCAAAAGATACTAAAATGTTTTTACAATCAACATCTAGAAGAAAAAGCAAGATATTGAGAGCAGCTATGGAGGTAGATGAAGATTATAAAAGATTTAGAGCCAATCTAGGAAAAGAGATCAAATCCGCCATTATTGAAGGTGATGGAATTGGAAATCCCAATAGCAAGTGATTGTGATGGACGATTTAAAGAAAGACGAACGCACCCCGGATATCGAAGCCCCTAAAAAACTCCCACAGCCGTTATCATCTTCAAAAGCAGCGGTGCCAGAAACTTCCGAAAAAATAAGAACTTCTGCATGGATAACACTTGCAATTCTTGGATGTACCGTTCTAATTACAATGTATGGTGAGACGATGTTATTACCAGCTATTCGTGATATTATCAGGGATTTTGATATTTCGTATACTACATCGTCTTGGATACTCACGGCATACCTTATCTCAGGTGCTGTTAGCACTCCTATTGTTGGAAAGTTATCTGATATCTACGGACGAAAGAAAATGGTGGTAATAATACTGATAATTTATATCATAGGAATTTCTGCTGGAGGAGTCTCAACTAACATATCCTTTCTTCTTGTTGCAAGAGTTATCCAAGGCATTGGTATATCCATGTTTCCAATAGCTTTTGGAATTATAAGAGATCAATTGCCAAAGGAGAAGCTTGCAATAGGCGTAGGAGTATTCAGCTCAATGTTTGCCGCAGGTTCAGTGGTGGGTTTGGCAGTAGGTGGAAGTATAATCCAAAGCTTAGGCTGGCATGCCACATTTCTTTCGATAATACCCGTTGCTATTAGCCTTTGGATAATAATCAATAGATTCATTCATGGTGATAATAGGAGGGCTGAACTAGTAGAAGAAGAAGGCAATTTAGTGCAAGCTGACGCCGATACCGAGTTCAGTAGAGCGCATGCCAACTTAGGCGAAGTTGTTACTCATAGTAACGGAATGCGAAGCCTTGATGTAAAGGGCGCCATAACTTTGGCTATTACTATAGCCTCATTTTTACTAACTCTCACATATATTGGGAATAGTAGCAGTAGTAGTAACATCAACGCATATCCTACGCAGATTATAGTAGTGTCATTAGCTTTGTTGTCAATGGGATCATTAGTCTTATTCGTCATTATAGAAAGAAGAGCAGCATCGCCATTAATTGAGCTCAGTTTAATGACACATAAAATACTTCTTCCCGCTAATCTCCTTATCTTGATTTTTGGAATTACTATGTTGATGGTATATCAGACCACACCAATATTGGTGAGAAGTCCTCAACCTCTTGGATTTGGTGGAGATGCTGTAGCTAGTGCAACTGTTACACTACCCTTTATGATCGTAATCTTGGTATTTGCTCCTTCTTCTGGTTTTATTGTGTCAAAGATAGGTAATCTTAAACCAACTGTAGCGGGAACTATCATAATGACCGTTGGCTTTTTCAGCCTCTTTATGTTTCATTCAACAGAATTTATGGTCGCAATAAACCTAGCAATAGTAGCTGCTGGAATCTCGTTGATACAAGTGGGTGCATTTAATATCACAATGGAGTATACCCCACTTCGATTTAGTGGAGTATCACTTGGTATGTCAGTCGTACTCGTCTTAATTGGAAGCTCTATTGGACCAGCAATTGCAGCAATATACATGCAGACACACCAGGAGATTGCAAAAGGAGTCGGTAGTGGCTCTTTTCCCTCACCAGTATCATACAACCTGATATTTCTAACTGCTGCTTTGATTTCGGTTATATCTGTCTCAATCGCGATGATATTGAAAAGAAGGATGACACAATCATCAATGAAAAAATCAGAAATGGAAGCGTCCAATTAAAAAAAAGGTGCACTGCTGAGGTCAGCGACAATGATTGACGAGAATACATTAAGATGATAATACTCCCACTCTCCTTCTCCGTTTCAAAGGACTAGTAGATAAAAACCGGTCAGGCGCGCTCAATAATCAGTGTCACACGGCTAGGACTAAGCTGGCCCAGTCATAACCGACCGTTTCGTATGTAAGAATAGCGTTAACGTTGCAAACGTAAGCGATCTGCCTTTGATTCACAATTTCTAATTTTAGGAGGAGACATCTACTGGAACCGCACTTCGCCATGTCGAATAGTAACTCGGTGTTTTTCTATGAGCCAAAAGCCATTTTACGATGTGGTCGTCAAAGCTTCAGATGCTTTTCAACATAAACTTTTTAGCTGTGGGGATATTGTGACTGATATCTTCATGGATTTTGACTGTTCCCTTTCCCCTGACTCCTTTGTATGGTGCATTTGGATCATCAATACAATATGCTATGATATTCTTTTTTCTTAAATTATGAACTTTTTTAGTAGTCTTAAGCCCGATAATGTAGATATTTGTTTGAGGTATCATCAAACTAATATGCAGTAGGAGCTAAATTTGGTCTCCTTTCTCATCTATTATCCCTATGTGAACAAGTAGGTTGTTATTATTATTATTTGCCTTAAAATTTTTCGTTTCTTCTTCAGTCATTTGGTCAACCATACCGGGGAAAGCGTTAATTATTTTCACAATTCTAACCTATGAAGTTCATGGATACATATCTAAAGCAACTATTCATGTTATCTTTTTAGTGATAGTTTCATTTTTTCTTCTCTATGCTTTCCACGTATTCTTTCAACGACTTCAAATTATAGTCATACACATCCTCAAAAGCTTCTACGAGTTCCAAGGTTCTATTTCTATTCTCTGAATAAAACCTGTTTTTTTCCTGTTTCTTTTCTGAGTCTTTCAATATTCGGAGGTGAGATGAGAGAGCTGGCAAAGTAAAGTTAAAGTGTTCAGCTATTACAGTAGGTATCATATCTATCTTGTTGAGCAAAAGCAGCATTTCTCTTACACTGCACTGTCATCTGACAGTGCTTTCCATGCAGAACCCATAATATCTTTATAATTAACGAAATGTTTCACGGTTTAAATACCCCTTTTAATAATAATACCCCTTAATGTCAACAACAGAAGGGAAAGGACAACAAGAAGAAACAATAGAAATAAAGAAAAACATAGTCATTGACGCTTCGCAGAAGTTGTTTTCAAGGCTATTACTGATCCAAATGAATTAACAAATTGGTTCCCAGATCAAGCCGTTTTGGAGCCAAAGGTAGGAGGAAAAATGAAGTTCAGTTTTCGTAAAGAAGAAAATAATGAATACCGACAAGGAAACACCCACGAAGGGACTATTACAGAATTTATTCTAAATAAGAAAATCTCTTATACGTGGGAAGACTCGAACGAGCCCGATTTTCCGAGAACAGTTGTGACATGGGAATTGGAAGAAATCGAGAATACTAAAACGAGTCTGAAATTGCGGCATGCGGGATTTAAAGCAGGTGAGAAGGCCAAACAATACGATGAAGGTTGGTCTCATTTCTTGGGTCAATTAGCAAAATATTGTGAGAAAAGAAAATAAAACAACCACATCTCTTTTCGAATCCTGATGTTTACATTTTGTAATAATCGAATAGGTTAAAATATTTTCATGCGATCGAAGAGAACGTAGAACGGTATTTCTTTTGACTATTCTTATCCATGACTCCCTCTCCATTAGGAGATCCAATTCTTTTTAACAGAT
>DAOM01000206.1:0-148 GCA_002501855.1 Candidatus Nitrosopolaris nunavutensis | reverse complement strand
CTTTTTAACAGATTCTTCTTTTCTCCTCTAGAATGATTACCAGCCATATTTAATCTGTAATGTACGAAATTCATCTAGCCTTATTATATTCCAAATGTAATTACTGCTGTAATAAATCGGGTCCTTGGACTATAACAATAATACTGCT
>DAOM01000142.1:964-3138 GCA_002501855.1 Candidatus Nitrosopolaris nunavutensis | reverse complement strand
ATCGGTGACTGTGAGATTGGAAAGATAGTATTGGTTGCACCGTTTGCAGTATGTAGAGGTGATGAGGGTACTCCTATTCATATTGGAGACTATTCCAATGTGCAGGATGGTGTAATTTTACATGCTCTTGAAACAACAGATCATGGTAAGAATATTGATGATAGAAGATATTCAGCCCAAGGATCTCTTTTGAAGGCGAATGATACTGCGTTTAAGAATGGTTTTGCTGTATATATTGGTGATAAAGTCAGTTTAGCTCATGGAACAATGGTTCATGGGCCTGCGTATGTTGGAAATGATACATTTGTGGGGATGAAGAGCTTCATCTTTAATGCGAAAGTTGGCAAGCGAGTTGCTATAGGAGTATCAAGCACGGTAACCGACGGTGTCACAATCGCTGACAACAAATTTGTACCACCAGGAAGCATTATAACTACACAAGCGCAAGCAGATGCATTGCCAGCTAGAATTGGAAGTCCATATGAGAAGATCAATAGTTTCGTACTCCATGTGAACCAAGAACTTGCAAACCCCTCCCCGCCTGATTTTTTAATTCTAATGTAATATCCCTTGGTATAGTACCGCTCCTGCTCCTCTTGATATGTTCCTTTAGGTCTAACAAATTCTCCGCTAGATGATAATTTTGGAGTCTTCTCTTCTTCGCGCTGTTCCTTATACCAATCCCGTAACAACCCCACCAGATCAGCACCCGACCCTATCCAAGTCAAGAAACCCACTACAACCGCTGCTCCCAATAGAACGGTTATTTGTTTTTGTAGAGCATTGGAAAAATAAAATCCTCCTGCAAATCCGATTGCAATCAAAAGTCCATAGAATAATCCATAACCCCACCACTGCATACTCTCTACGCATAGAATCTCCCCTTATTATCGAAACGGCCATGCAACTTTGACATTCCATTTTTGACATGCGTTATCTTGACAATACCCAATTTTTTATTAACTTCTTGTGGTGTCGGAAAATCTCTCGTTTCTGGATATCTATCCTTTAACGCGTTACAAAGTTGGCAGCCACCTAGTTTTGGGTGACATTTAGAGGTCTGCCTTGTAGGAAAAATTCTTGTCCAAAGGGTGCCTATATGGTGCCGCATAAAGTTTCATTCTTTTTAAAATTTTGCAGAAGAATACGAAGGTGAATCAGGTGTTAATGCTAAGCCTTATAAAGAAGAGAAAAACAACCGCAGAGCAGTTTATTATGGCGTTATGCGTATTTTACTCAAAACTGTGATAGATGACTATTATGCAAATCTTTTAAGATTGTATAGGGCCGCGAATCCCAAGGGTTATTCAAATCTAAAAAAGACATACACAAGGAAGGATAGCAGGATACTCGAATCTGGTTTTTCTGATTCGCAGGTTTGGGGTGCTTTAGATAAGTGCTGGACAGGGTACAAAATTGCAAAGTCGGAATTGGACGCAAAAAAAGATGAAATACTATGCTAAGGGTATTCGGAAATTTCAAAGGGAATTGGAGATATCAGTAGCAGATTTTCCACAACTAGGTTTAATAGGTGAATTGAGGAATGACGAAGAACGAGATTCAAACAATGATTGGACATGCCGTAATTCTAGAGATGTAGAGAAAGAAACAGAAGACTATGAATTACAAAAAGTAGCTGAAGATCCTTTTAGAATCGAACGTGAACCCGATCTAAGTAAAGAACAAGTGGAATACTTCAGACGGATACGTCAGGAATGGATGGATCCTGGATCTTCTGGATAGAAAATGGAAGGTAAGGAACTCGGATGACTACTTCAGAAAAGTAGTATCAGAAAACCAAGATCCATAGACAAAACTTTTCATCTATCACAAATGAAATAGCCTCAAGATATTTTAGTTGGGACGAGTAATATAATAAATAACAAGAGAGAAGAAATGAAAGGACGATACAGGTACCGAAACAAGAAAAACAGAGATGATAAATTCCCTAGCCATAGTAGTCAATCTACAATCCTGATGTCGGGTTATACTGTCAATCAAACATGGAAGGGCCTAAAGAAGGCATGGCTTGGCTACACTATTGCAAAGAATAAAGGAGAAGACGACAGAATGGTCTATTATGCATCGGTGATTCAGAAATTACGAAAGGAATTAGAATTACCACCTGCGAATTTTTCACATCTAGATATTGATGAAGACATAACAAAGGAAAA
>DAOM01000142.1:527-694 GCA_002501855.1 Candidatus Nitrosopolaris nunavutensis | reverse complement strand
CATAACAAAGGAAAAGTCCAATAAGAATAAGAATAAGGGTTTAGATAAGGAGAATAACCATTAGTCTGATCTTTTACAGAAGAAACTCCAATACGATTCCCAATTAGTTAATGATTCATGCACATCCTCCAAAAGCTGCATTATTGATATATGTTGAAGGATAATAA
>DAOM01000142.1:0-136 GCA_002501855.1 Candidatus Nitrosopolaris nunavutensis | reverse complement strand
GGTTTTGTTGCAATGACTCGTGTCATTTCTTCCAACACAAATCCAATCATAATAGCTAGTACTCCGTATCTGGTTCGAAGGTCTTTCTTATCGTTATAAAGATATTGCACAAATTCATTTGAGTCATCTATGATTA
>DAOM01000081.1 GCA_002501855.1 Candidatus Nitrosopolaris nunavutensis | reverse complement strand
TAATCGCAGATCAGTAGTTTGCTCTGTTTTAATAAATATAAAAATTTAATAGAATAGTACGATAATAAAGGGAATCTATCTTGGACGAAGGGACGACCTGTCTTTTAACACGATTCTTACCATTTTTTACCCGCAATTTCACGCATGTAGTAGAAGATATATTGCTGTGCATATCCAGAATATTTGCCAAAATAATTCCTGATAGTCGCTGAAAGGACTTTATATTGATTTATAGTTATTCTTTCAGTCATTTTGAACTTGTTTTCATTTTCATTGAAGAGCCAACTATAATATCGAGAGAGCGCCCTCAAAATCCAGACGTCAATAGGGAAGGCATCGAGTTTCTCCAGCGAGAATAATAGGATGCAATCAGCAATTTTATTGCCAATGCCATATCCTTTTAAGAGTTCTTCTTTTGCGTCATGATAGCTAATACGAACCAAGTAATCTATATCGAGATTGCCTGAGACGATATGGTTTGCGAGTGCTTTAATAGCCTTGGCTCTATATCCCACACCGCACGAATGCAACTCGTTAATGGTTGCTTTATTTAGACTGTTGACAGAAGGAAACGTGTAAAATTCTTTTCCGTCAAATATTACTTTACAACCAAATTTTTTTGAAAGGTTCTTGAGCATTTTACGGATCATCAAAATGTTAGTATTACTGGCACATACAAAGGAAAAAATGCATTGATAAGGTTCTTGTCGCATCAAACGGAGGCCAGGATATTTTCTTATTGTCTTAGAGACCAGAGTATCATTTGAAAGAGTCGATAATATTTTCTCAATGTCGTCGTCGAGTCTAAAGACTTTTCTCTCCCATCCCTTGACCTCAGGATAGGAATAGAATTGGATCCCGTTATTTTTGTTATTATTAATACAGCTACTCTTGTTTGTCCATGAGGTAGAAAATTTAAGGATGTAATCTCCATATGTGCCATACCAAGAATTACCTATTTGCTCCCAGAGAAACATTTGGCCGCTGTTAATGCTGATCTCTGGGTTAAAAGGTATGGTCAAGATTAATGTATTGTCAACCTTATTGAACTTTGTTACTTTCTTCGTCTTTTATTTTTTTTAAGTCCTTCTGTAAGATTTCAATTGTCTTTGGGATCTCTTTTTCAGCACAGAGAAGACATACCTGCTGTAAAGATAAGGGATATGTAAAGTACTTTGTATTTAGTGGGATATCATTCTTACATGATACACATTTCTTCATCTTGTACGGATCAGTATTTTTGATTATCAATTGTGATAAAAAAAATCGGGTAATTTATAAATATGATCCCAAAATATGCTTATTAAGAGTAGCATATTGCCGCCAGCAAGTTGAGTTGGAAGAATCTGTTCTCATTACCACTTCATCATGGAAAGAATAATAATAATTTTAGTGTTTGCAAAAAAGTAAGAAAACTTTTGGGAGAATAATGCAGCATAGTTTGGAATGGAGAGTTACTTCATTATATCGACAGACGATGTTAAAAAAGCAGAGTAATGAAATGACACCGGCAAGGCCTAGTACCAACTCATATTTCAATTGATTCTCCTGTATCCGGAGCTTTTGATTCCAATCCATATTTGATTTTGATTTCTTCTGCAAACTTAGTACATGAAGGTCCATCGCCATGGACGGTAAGCACCTTTGGGTTGCCTTTTATATGTTCAAGAATTTCGAATAATTCGCTCCTACTATTATGTCCGGAAAATTCGAACCGTTTCACATCAGCAAGACATTTTCTTTCTCTACCATCAAAACTTACCACTCTCCGATCGAGAAGTGTTCGACCAGGTGTGCCTTCGCCCTGATATGATACCATTGCAACACCATTTTTATCACTCTTGGCTATTTCTTGCAGATAGAACACTGCAGAGCCTCCAACCAACATCCCTGCAGGAGAGATGATAACGCAGGGCTCCTTAACAACACTCCTTCTTCTATTCCATCCACTTATCCATTCCGCTTCATTGATTGCTCGCTTGAATATTTCGGCATCTTTAAGGAAGGTTGGATGTTTCATCATAATTTGATTTGCTTTAAGAGCCATTCCATCCATTACAACTTTGTGTCGAAAATTGTTAGATTTTAGAACGGTTGCAATTTCCTGAGCTCTTTCTACAGAAAACGCGGGGATAAACAGTGTTCCACCTCTCTCAAGTACATCATAGGCGAACTCCAGTAACTCTTTTTCAGCCTGATCTCGTGGCATCTGCTCACTCTGAGAATAAGTACTCTCTATGATCATTAGATCAATCTCACCAAAGTCCAAATCGGCAGGTCTGAGTAATTTTGAGCCTCTTGTATTAATATCTCCTGTATAGAATATCCGTTTACCATTATGTTCTAAAATAACCGAAGCACCGCCCAACACATGGCCAGACTCATGCAGAGTTACTTTGACATCGTTTACCATATATGTTTCCTTGTATTGCAAATTCTTGGAATTTTTCATCATCGTTATTACGTCAATATATTCAAAAGGTAGGTAGAACCCTGATATTTTTATCATGTCTTCGATTAATAATCTTGACAGCTCAAATGTAGGAGGCGTACCCAGTGCTTGTACTGATGCTGATTCAGACAAGAACAGGGATGGGACAAATCCGGAATGATCTAGATGAGCATGAGTAATCACTACAGCATCAACATCTTTCGGCCTGACATGCATAGGGAAGATTGGTTCTCTTTTCAAGAGTACCCCATAATCCATTAAAATGCCTGTACTATTCGCATTTACAAGGAACGCTGAACGGCCGACCTCTTTGGCAGCGCCCAAGACTGATACTTTCAATTTATCCTTTATTCTAAGGTAAGTGCTTTAAGTCTTTCACAGTGAGGACAATGACGACGATATTATTGTCCTCATCACCAGGGTGTTCTAGTAATGCCTATGAGATTGCAAGCAGTTAGTGTAGTTTAATAGATAAAAAGAAGAATTTGAACAGATTTACATGAACTTCGGCAGGGTAGTGCCTTCACTTATATTTTTCAAAGGCGTAGATAACAAGTCGGTGGTTGTAGCCCCAAAAATGATTGAGAAATTTAGATTTTTCAATACTGAGAATGCTAATAAAATAAAAGCATTAATAGTGTATTTCACTAGGGATAGCAAGCATTGGGAAAAAAAGAACTTACTGCTATCTTTTCATCAGACCCAGATAGATATTACAAGGTTTCGTTATTTGACAGATTAGGCTTCAAGCGTCAACGATGCAATAATTGCGGTAAATTTTTTTGGTCCCTGAATGAGAAGCAGGTCTGTCCAGACCACCAGTACTACGGTTTTATAGGTGACCCTCCTACAAATAAAAGACTTGATTACATCAACGCTTGGAAAGAAATAGAAGAATACTTTCAATCCAACGCACACTCGATAATCAGACGATATCCTGTAGTCTGCAGGTGGCGCGATGATATCTATTTTACAATAGCATCCATTGTCGATTTCCAAAGAGTAATCGGGGACAAAGTTATTTTTGAGCTGCCTACAAATCCACTTATTGTTCCGCAAATGTGTTTGCGCTTTAACGATATAGAAAATGTGGGTTTGAGTGGCAGACATTACACAAGCTTCTGTATGATCGGCCAGGTTTGCAATGCGGACGCACAGGGTGGCTATTGGAAAGATAGGTGCATTGAACTTGATTATAGAATGCTTACAAACGCCCTGGGGATAAGAAAAGAAGAGATCACTTTTGTAGAAGATGTATGGATGGGTGCGGGTGCCTTTGGTTACTCTCTGGAATATTTTGTAAGTGGACTTGAACTAGGCAATGCTGTTTTTACCGAATTTGAGGGGAACGAGAACGACTATAGAGTAATGACCAATAAGATTATCGATATGGGAGCTGGACTTGAACGACTCTCATGGATAACAATGGGAACACCGACAAGTTACGATTGTTCTTTTGGTCCCGTGGTGCGAAAATTAGTTGACAATTCTGGCACCTCTGAAAGTCCAGAAATTCTATCCAAATATTTTACAGCAGTTTCTACTAAACTTGACTATATGAGTGGAGACATTCACGCACTAAAGTCACTCATTGCTAAGGAACTAAAAATCTCCGATGACCTACTTACGAAAATGACTACCCCCTACGAGGCAATTTATACTATCGCAGATCACACTCGTACACTGGTGTTCGCCATCTCTGATGGTGCACTCCCATCCAACGTGGGAGGAGGCTATAATCTAAGAGTGATTCTACGTAGGGCACTTTCGATTTTGGAAAGATTAGGTTGGAGCATGAAACTCGAAGATATTGCTGATATGCATATTGATTATGTCAAGCAGATGTATCCAGAACTTGAGGAACACAGAGAAGATGTCAGGACAATTCTTCAGATTGAATCTGGTAGGTATATAGGATCAAGGGAAAGGATGGAAGCGATTGCTAATTCAATAAAAAGTACTGAGAAGAAGCTGATGGTGGATGATCTTATTAGAATGTACGAATCTGACGGTGTTACTCCAGACTTTTTGGTCGATTTGGAAGCAATAGACAGTATCCCGCCTACTTTTTACACAAAGCTCGCTGAACTTCATACTAGCCAAGCAGCAGCTCAAGCTCAAAAGCCAATCTACGGCTTAGATGGTGTTGCGCCGACCAGGCTATTATACTACGAAGACAAGTCAATCCGTGAATTCAGTGCCAAGATTCTTAAAGTGATCGATAAAAAATTTATCATACTAGACCAGACTGCGTTCTATCCGCGGGGTGGTGGACAAGAACCAGACACGGGAGAGATTGACGGCGTAAAAGTACTTGAAGTTATAAAACAAGCGGATATCGTAGTTCATAAACTACAAGGTCCCTTAGATTTTACAGACGGCAAAACCGTGCATGGAACAGTAAATGACCGAAGACGCGAATTAATCACCAAACATCATACTGCAACTCACGTGCTTAATACGTCGGCGAGATTTAACCTTGGATCGTGGGTATGGCAGAATTCTGCATTCAAAGAGGAAAATTATGCCAGACTTGATGTTACTCACCATTCCTCTCTCAACAGGGAGGAGGTTGAAAGAATTGAAAAGACTGCAAACAATGTAATTAGACAAAATTTACCAGTTAAGATCAAGATCTATGACCGTGTTGATGCAGAGCAGGACTACAGTTTTAGAATATATCAGGGTGGTGTTGTCCCAACTAGCAATATCAGAATTGTAAATATAGAAAACTGGGATATCGAAGCCTGTGGTGGGACACATGTCAGTACAACTGGTGAAATAGGACTTATCAAAATTACCAAATCTGAAAGGATTCAGGATGGAGTTGTCAGATTAGAGTTTGTTGCTGGGGAGGCCGCTATGAACTATATCCAAAAGCAAGAAAACCAGCTTACGATGATCGCTCAGTCTTTAGGCTCCAGTAAGGAAAAGGTTGTCGAGTCTCTTCAAAAGAGTATAGTTGAGGCTGAGGCAGCAAAAAAGAAGGTAAAAACTATGCTTCGAAAAATTACTCCCTCAATAGCAAAATCTGTCTCTGAGGAGGCAAAGCAATTATCTTCAGATGGCATCAAGTTTTATCATGTACGTGATAATGAAATGGATGAGGAATATCATATTTCTGTAGGAGAGAAATCTATTGAAAGTGATCCATCTCTGATCTATGTGGCGTTTATATCAAAAGGTGAAGGAATCCGTGTAATTGTATTTGTTGGCGAACAAGCACAGAAAAAAATAAAAGCTGCCAGCATCGCAAGGCAAATTTCTGTTCAATTAGGAGGTTCAGGTGGTGGCGATGGTAGATTTGGACAGGGCGGAGGTAGATTTAAGGACAAGATAAGCACTGCTTTGGTTTCAGTAGAAGAATTGGTCCTGAGAAGTAGTATGTAGTATAATAATAAAAGTAATCGAACCATGACCAGTATCGATAATAAAAATAATGGGGACAATAAGAAGAATGGAGAGAGGAACAGAATAGATTGGAAGTCAGTTGAAGAAAAGTGGCGAGACAGGTGGGAAGAGCAAAGGATCTTCCAAGCAGATCCGGATTTTGGAAAGAAGAAATATTTCATAACCGTAGCATATCCCTATCCAAACTCTCCTCAACATATTGGGCATGGAAGAACATACACTCTTGCTGACGTACATGCCCGTTACATGAGGATGAAAGGTTACAATGTCTTGTTCCCAATGGGTTTCCATTACACAGGTACGCCTATTCTTGCCATGTCGCGTAGAGTTGCATCTCGGGATAAAGACCTGTTGGAAACCTTCGATAAGGTTTACCACGTTCCAAACGACACAATTACAAGTTTTGTCGAACCTGTAACAATCGCGAGCTACTTTCACAATGAGATCAGGCTAGGAATGAAAGAGTTGGGATTTTCGATAGATTGGAGGCGCGAGTTTAGTACCGTAGACATGATATATTCAAAGTTTATCTCTTGGCAGTTTAGGACATTGCGGAAAAAGGGACTAATAGTACAAGGCTCGCATCCTGTCGGTTGGTGCCCAAACGATCAAAATCCTGTTAGTCAACACGATACCATAGGCGATGTTGAACCTGCCTTCAATGAATATACTCTGATAAAGTTCAGGCTGGGTGATGGGTACATAATTCCGACGGCAACTTTGAGACCAGAAACTATCTATGGCGCTACTAATCTATGGGTTAACCCCAATATAGAATACGTCAAAATATGTCTCACAGACAAGGACGAAAGATGGATCGTAAGCAAGGAAGCAGCTAAAAAATTAGAATTTCTAAATCATAAAGTCACAATCGAGTCTTACGTGTTAGGAAAAGAACTAGTTGGGACATTGGCTAAAAACCCAGTTACTCACGTTTCGTTACCACTCTATCCTGCCCTATTTGTTGAAGCCGATAACGGAACAGGGTTCGTAATGTCTGTTCCAGCTCATGCACCATATGATTATCGGGCACTTGAAGATCTGAAAAATAATGTTTCACTTCAAAAGGAATTTGGATTAAGATCTGTTGAAGTAAAACCTATTGCAGTAATTGAATCCGATGACTACTCTGGTATAGACGTAATACGTTCTAAGCAGATCATAAACAAATTCAACATACAGGATCAGACAGATACTGAAATCGAAAAAGCTACTAACGAACTCTACTCACATGAATTTTACAAAGGAAAGATGCTTGAAAATACAGGAAAGTATGGTGGTATGCCTGTTTCTGAAGCAAAGGACAAGGTAAAAAGTGAAATTCTCATGAGTGGTGATGCGGATATAATGTTCGAATTGATAAATAAACCTGTCAGATGCAGGTGCGGTACACGATGTGTTGTTAAACTTTTAAATGATCAATGGTTCCTGAATTATGGGGATACGAAATGGAAGCATTTAGCACATCAATGCGTTGACAACATGGAAATAGTTCCAGAAGAGATTAGGCAGGAATTTAACTACGTACTAGATTGGTTAAGAGAGAGGGCTTGTGCACGAAAAACCGGGTTGGGTACTAAGTTACCCTGGGATCAGGACTGGATTATTGAAAGCCTCTCAGATTCTGTTATCTATATGGCATACTACATATTGGCAAAATATGTTAATGATAAATCAATCATTGATGTTAATAATCTAAAGGATTCAGTGTTTGATTATGTCTTACTAGGGAGAGGCAACATTGTGGAGGTCGCTTCAGAGTGCAATATCTCTACAGCATTACTTGAGCAGATAAGGCAAGAATTTACCTACTTTTATCCCGTGGATTCAAGACATTCTGGAAGGGATCTGGTTCCAAACCATCTGTCATTTTTTATTTTCAGCCATGTAGCAATTTTTGACAGAGAGAATTGGCCAAAGCAGATTGTTGTAAATGGCTCCGTTTTGATGGACGGCAAGAAGATGTCAAAATCGCTTGGAAATATTATTCCACTTCGTGATGCCATCAAAGAACATAGTGCAGATGCAATCCGTTTAGCAATGCTTATTTCTGCAGAACTCTTACAAGATGCCGATTTTTCATTCGATACGGTAAAAGGAATTCGGTCCAAGTTACAAGATATATATGACATGGGAATAGAATCTTCTACAAACTCCCCACAATCACAAATAAAAAGAGCAAAAATAAATGAAGAACAAGTAGATCGGTGGCTACTCAGCAGGTTACAGCGCACCGTTGCAGATACTACGATGTCAATGGATAAGTTACGTGTGAGAGAAGCGGCCCATAACATCATATACTCTCTAGATCATGATCTACAATGGTATCAAAAGAGAGTAAAAGCCAAGAGTCGCGAAAGCTCTTCCGTTCAATATGCTCTTTCAACGTTTCTTAATACCCGTATTAGGATGCTGGCACCGTTTGCCCCATTTATAAGTGAAGAGGTTTGGGAGAAAATTGATAATTCATCTACTTCCATCATTTTTGCCGGTTGGCCATCAGCTGACGAAGATAAGATAGATATCGTCGCTGAAGAATCGGAGGCGCTAATTATGAATTTGATTTTTGATCTTCAGAAGATTGTCAAAGTCACGAGGATTACTCCAAAAAAAATAATTTTTTATACTGCAGCACGCTGGAAATTAAAAGTATATAATAAGATTCTCTCGAGCGTATTTTTGGAGAGTAATCCTAACTTTGGAGATATCATGAAACAGCTGATTAAAGATCCGGAAACAACAAAGGCAAAAAATGATTCCAATATGGTGCGAAAAATGATCGAAGATATTCTATCCGATCCAATTGAAGCAAGAAACAGGCGACTACGATTCGAGAATTTCGATGAAAGACTTCCAATAGAGGATGCTAGGAACTTATTATCTTTAGAAAGTGGAAACGAGCATGCTGAGATATTGGTATATTCAGAAGATGATACTGATCAGTCAGAATACGATCCAAAGCACAAAGCAAAATTTGCTAGACCGTTCAAACCTGCAATTTACTTGATCGATCAATAACAAATATTATTGATTGTTACTCATACCACTCACCTCGTTATCCCTGTTACTACTTGGCCTTTTGCCTTTTCCTCGCAGTAATAATAGATGAAACTAAATATAATGAAAACCCTAGCATGACCATCGGGAGTCCATAAAGCGAAAATCCGCCTCTATGCGTATAGCTTCCCACTCCCACAAATATAGCTCCTACTATTAACAAGGCTAATCCTGATCGAGCCGCTGCGGGCATCTGAATTTTCCTCTTCGAAGATGATGACAATGTATCTGTACCTCCTTTCACAACTAAGAGGCACTAATATCATTTTTTTGTCAGTTAAACCAATCACAATATTATAATTATGGCACTTGAGTGGATTCCATTGTCAGATCCTAGATGAACGCCGGGCATATACGGGGTGCAAATGAGAAGCACGGATTCCCTACTATTGAAGATATATTCAAAGCAAGGGATTTGCTAAACGAAGCTGTCAGAAAAACACCATTGCAAAGATCTGACACGTTTTCTAAATTAACAGGTACAAACATCTTTCTTAAGCTTGAATCTTTGCAAAAAACGGGTTCGTTTAAGGTGCGTGGAGCATTCGTTAAACTCGACATGTTGTCGAATGAAGAGCGCAAATACGGCGTCATTGCTGCTTCGGCAGGCAATCATGCCCAGGGAGTTGCATATGCTGCATTGAAAAAGAATATTTCATGTACTATAGTGATGCCGAAGAATGCGTCTCCGGCCAAGGTAGCTGCTACAAAATCATATGGAGCGAAGGTAACTCTACGTGGGTTAGATTATGAGGAATCCTGGCTTGCAGCACAGGAAATAGCAAAGGAGGAGGGACGCACGGTCATTCATGCTTTTGATGACGCTCAAATAATTTCTGGTCAGGGAACAATCGGTCTGGAATTGTTGGAGGATCTCCGTGAAATTGACGAAGTTTATTTGCCTGTGGGTGGTGGAGGGCTTGCTGCGGGTGTCGCAATAGCAATAAAAGCAAAAAATCCCAATGTAAAGATTGTGGGGATAGAGTCCAAAGCATTTCCCGCTATGAAAGAATCTCTAGCCAAAGGCTCTTTGCAACATGTAAAAGCAGGATATACCATAGCAGATGGCATCTCCGTAAAATCACCTGGCAAACTCACTTACGAAATAGCAAGCAAATACCTAGACGATCTAAGATTAGTCGAGGATTCATCGATAGTTGAAACGATGTTTTTGCTCATGGAAAGAGCAAAACTGGTTGTAGAACCTGCGGGGGCAGCAAGCCTCGCTTATTTAATTTCAAACGGTCACCCAAACAAAGATAAGAATGTTATAGCCTTGCTATCTGGGGGTAACGTGGATATGTATCTGCTTGGACAAGTAGTAGCAAAGGGTCTTATGCATATGGGAAGGATGCTTAAAATTTTTATCCAGTTACCAGATAGACCAGGAGCATTGAAGACCATAGTGGATAGTATTGCAGAACTAAGTGTTAATATTGTCGAAGTCGACCATGATAGATTGAGTCCCAATATTTCTGCTGGAACTGCGGGTGTATACTTAAGTCTTGAAATGGAAAATGCAAATCATGCAAAACGCTTAATCGACTTTCTAGAGGCAAAAGGAGTCGAATTCAGAATCGTGAGTTGACATAATTCCTAATAGCAATCTCACAGAAAGCAACAGCCAAGTATTTAGGGATTCGTATATGTGCTATATATCACGCATGCATGTACTACCATGATGACACCTTTAGTTGGTAAAGTTATACTCTCTAAACCCTGCCTTATCAGCAGTGGTGCCACCTATTTTTACTAGGACGAACTCGTTGTGGACAGGCAAAAGAGAGGTATCGAAATTTCTTTCATTTCCGCGAAGTCTTTCATATTCGTTAATTGAAATCTTTTTTCTGGGTCCTATTTCTTCCTCGAGGTTCATTCCCTCTACGATTTCCTTGTATTCAGACTGAATCACACCAGTAAATACCATCGCGCTACTACCACTACCGTATGATCCAAACCCTACTCTCTTGCTCTCAAGATCAGTACCCTTCTTGTATTCAAATTCCAATAAGCTTCTAAAACCCATATACATTGACGCAGTGTACAGATTGCCGATTATGGTAGATGCTTCAAGTGAGCTCGCCATTTTCTTTTCAAAAACCTCATTGTAGAAAGATGTTTGCATAAATGCTCGCCTGAATCTTTCGTCAGCTTTCATAAATTCAGTGTCAGCCAAAATTGATTCAATGGTGCCCCTGGGGTCTTTGGGGACTGTTTCTTGTAATCCCATTTCTTTTATGACTTTATTCCACCGTGGGAGATACCTCCACTCATGTCTTAACAAATATGCCAGCGCCTTTTCACCCATTCGTCTATAAGGAAGATGAACACTGAATAAATCGATGTGATCTGTTATGGATTCCCCATCTTTCAGTCGAATCAGACCTGTTCTGATAGCTTTTTCTTTATAACTATCAAAGGCCTTCCTTACTTGAATTAAATATAATAAATTAGAGTAGGTTCCATTAACTACAGGCGTATCCTTTCCACATGGTCTGTAAAAATCATATTCATTACTGATAATTGTGGATGTAACTTTTTGATCAAAAGCTAGTAATCTGGGATTCTCCTTTATCAGCATAGCAACTGCACCTGCACCTTGTGTATATTCCCCGGCAGAACCAATATCATATTTAGCAATATCACTCACAATCACTATGGCAGCTTTACCATTATTTTCGTCTGCCCTAATCCAATTTGTATTATCGTAAAGCGCATATGATCCGCTTACACATGCAAATTTGCACTCTATTCCGCCGGCGTGTTCGAAGGAACTTTCTCCGTAAACTTGTTCTAGCATTCCTATCACAAAAGAATTCATCGCTTTAGATTCGTCAAGGCCAGACTCGGTAGCTACATACATTCTACCTATATCTTCAGGATGCAGATGGTTTTTTTGCATTAATTTCAAACAAGCGTTAGCGGCCATAGAAGCTGGATCTTGATTTGTATCAACCAGAGCCATCTTCTTTACTCCAATACCGTACTCTAACTTGCGAGGGTCAATTCCTCTTGCCTCAGCAAAATCCTTATAGTCTATATACAGCTTTGGGATATATATAGCCAGATCATCAATCCCTACTGGCATTTATCCATCTACCATATAGCATGAACCTACAGATATAGCCAATTTAAAGTTATATCTAGCTAGTTTTGACTAATTGTCGTAAGCTGGTTGACACACTTTGCTGTTAGTTTAATAATTTTTTATAGTCTGATAGAAGTTATCCCTCTCCGCGGCTTCAAAACCAATTTGTTTAATAGCATCTATAATTTTATGCGCAGTTAGTTCAGTCGATCTGGCCCCAGTAGCGGTTACTACTTCTTCACCGATCAGAGTACCACCAAAATCGTCAGCGCCGTAATTTAGTGCAAGCTGAGCCATGCCAATGCCGTTTGTAAGCCAAGAGGATTGAAGATGATCTATCAAACCATTAAAGATTATTCTTGAAATGGCGATCATCTTTAACAGATTTAATCCTCCGGCTGAATATTTTATAAGGCCATCTGCCTGTATCCGAGTTTTGTTGGGCTCAAAACTCCAAGGGATAAATGCCATAAAACCTCTAGTTTTTTCTTGTAGCTCTGCAATTTTCATAATATGTCGGGCCCTATGTTCTTCGGTTTCTACCGTGCCATACATCATTGTAGCGGAGGACTTTATATCTAATTCATGCGCCTCTTCCATTATTCGAAGCCATTCGTGACTTTTGATTTTGAGAGGACTGATCTCTGCTTTCACATCGTCATTTAGAATTTCTGCACCCGCACCTGGAAGGGAATCCAAGCCTGCACTTTTTAGTCTTGAAAGGACTTCTTTGGTGCTACTTTTCTCTACCTTTGCGATAGTATCGATTTCAGACGCAGAAAGTCCATGAATTCCGACTTCCGGGCATCTTGTCTTTATTGCTTTGAAGGCGTCCTCGTAATATTCCAGTTTCAAATTTGGATTATGTCCTCCTTGAATCAGCACTTGGGTAATACCGAACATCTCTCTAGACACTAATACACGCTTCACAATTTCATCTAAAGATAATGTATAAGCTTCTTCGTGTCCCATTGGACGGTAGAATGCGCAAAATTTACAATAAGTTATACAGATATTAGTATAGTTCAATATAATATTATTAACAAACGTAGCAGTATTTCCATAGAGTCGCTGTCTAAGTATATTACTTACCATGGCAATTGGGTAAATGTCGTTGGATTTGAAAAGCCTTATGCATTCATCCAGACCAAGAATATGGGAGTCTAGTGCATTATGCAAAATGTCGGCTACATCAGACTTCGTAATTAAATCGTGTACTAGGCCGCTAGTATTTTGCAATATTGACATATCTGTGTGGAATATCAATGCTATTTATTCCTTACAAGGGCTGTCCTCTTCTCTTTTGCTTTAAAGCTGGACGAAGTTTAGCATATGCAACATATATTATATCTGGACTTCATAGATAGTGCTAGTTTGCTTAAAGGTGTTGGAGGTAGCGGTGGAGTAGGAACACCTGCATTGGAAAAGGCAATGGCAGGCCAAGAACTATCGTATAACGATGGACTCCAGCTCATGAATGAAGAGAACCTGTTTTTGCTAGGCGCCGCTGCAGACAATATTCGCAAATATCTTAAGGGAAATAGTGTTACCTTTGTTGCTTCATATTACTTAAATTACACCAATGTTTGTGCCGCCAGTTGCCCTTTGTGCGCATTTTACAGAAAGGGCAACGATGCAGACGCATTTACTCTGAGCACCGAGCAGATATTGACAAGAGCACGAATCGCAATAAATGAAATGGGAAGCACGGAACTCCATATAGTAGGTGGCTTTCATCCAAAGCTTGGTTTGGATTACTACGAGAATATGATGAGGGCGATAAAAGCAGAGTTTCCTAGTGTCGTAATTAAAGCATTGACACCGGCAGAAATTTTCTTTATCTCCAGGCTAACTAGAAATTCAGTAAAGGAAGTATTGCTCAGATTGAAAGAGGCCGGCCTAGATGCCCTACCTGGGGGAGGAGCCGAGATTTTTGATCCGGAAGTGAGAGAGATAATTGTAAGAGGAAAATGTTCTAGTGAAGAGTGGCTTGATACTGCCCGTCAAGCCCATGAGCTAGGATTGAAGAGTAATTGCACAATGCTTTTCGGTCACGTAGAGAAGCCAGAGCACATTGTTGAGCATATTTTACAAATCAGAGAACTTCATAAAAAGACACGGGGCTTTACCACCTTTATTCCTTTAAAGTTTAGCTTAGAGAATACTGAGCTAGAAAAGAACAACATAATCAAGACGGAAAGTCCTTCAACATATGACTTGAGGGTTATCGCAGTGTCGAGGCTGTTGCTAGCAAATGTACTCAATAACGTGTCGGTGTATTGGGTAGCATTAGGTAAAAAATTGGCTCAGGTCGCGTTGTCATATGGAGGCAACGATATGGTGGGAACTGCGTTTTCGGAGGAAATATTCAGGGCTGCTGGTAAAGATACAGGTACTTCTATTCAAGAGTTAGCTAGTTTGATTAAGGAAATTAAGAGAGAGGCTGTTCAAAGAGATACATTCTTTAATATAATTAGAAGATTTAATTGATGATTGATTGAGGAGGCATTCGATATTGACAACCTTGAATGGAATGATGTATATAATGCCAATTCGACCTTGTGGATGTGTGTGTTATGTATGTGGAATTCAAACGAAATTCAATTGTGAAATCAGCGGAAGTATTCCTTTCTCCTGTCCCATTTTGAACATTTTCTTGATAGCTTTTTCACCGTTAGTTCCCATGTCAACAGTGATATCATTTACATACATTTTGATAAACTTCATCATAACATGTTTTGGTTGCCCTCTGCTATACCTCATAGCATAGTCTACCGCAGCATTTCTGTGTTCGAGTCCATAAAGGATTGAAGCTTTGAAAAGCTTGTTAAACCTTCCAATTTCTTCAATAGTCATTGATTTGATACTTGCGACATTGATCCCTAGGGGCACTGGCAGCCCATTGGTTTCGGTATGCCACCAGGCTCCCAGATCAAGAATGTTGTATAGGTGTGACTTATTATAGGTAATCTGCGTTTCGTGAATAATCAAACCTGCATCGACTTTATCGGACAGAACAGCATTGGGAATTAGCTGAAAATTTATTTCCTGTTCATTAAATTTTCCGAGAACTAGATTTAGTAATAAATTGGCAGACGTCATCTTGCCTGGTATTGCGATTGTAGATTCCTTTAATTGAGAAAGTGATAGCTCTTTTTTTGATACCACTACTGGACCGTAGTTAAAGCCAAAGCTTGCTCCACTACGTAATATAGTGTAGTCCTTCAAATAAGCGAACGCATGAGCTGAAATTGCGGTGACGTCGAGCTCATGTTTTAAGGCATGTTTGTTAAGAGTTTCAATATCTTCTATAACATGTTTGATTTTAAAATACGGAGATTTTACTTTACCTGCTTCAATACCGTAAAACATGAAAGCATCATCAGCATCAGGAGTGTGACCTAACGTTATCTCCCTCATAGTCTAAATCAACATTGGAATACATTTTACAGAGCAATATTTTCTTTCTTTTCTGTTCTGATATGGGTTACAATAAAAACTATCATACTGACTTTCTTTCTTTGGATTCATTTATTCATTTCTATCGTTGCGGGATATACTCCAAACTTAATACATATGCATATGCGTATCGTCGTTCATTTCTAATAAGCCCCAAAAGATGTGCCCTCTAAAAACATTGCATACATTCGTAGATGTGAGGTATGCTCACATGTCCTACAAGTGCCCTACAAGCCTTATACAATTCATAATATCCATTTTTAGACTTAACTACAATTTCTATAATCCTACTTCAAATATTAATATTGTTTGAGAAGATATTTCAATAATATGTTATATCATACGAAATTTATTATGATTCCATCGCAATGGGTTCTCGAATTATAAATCTAAGGGATCGTGACTTTAATTAAAAAGGTAGTTTTGGCACATACTTAATCCTTAACATTAGGTTCTGAATGGGGCTACAAAGTCGCCAGCTGTTCACAAAGATATCTGTGACAAAATGAACCCACAAAACTATTGTAGACATGGGTAGGGCTTGTAACAATTTCGCCAGTTGTGATATCGAGGTCCGTAACAAGGTACACCAGTATTAACTTTAGCGATTTCTCAACCAACTTTTTTTCGAGGCTAAATTTATTCTATGTCCTATACATGAGTGATTGGTGTCTCACTAACACCTCTTATGTAATATAACCCACATTTTGCATTGCTAATCATCGCTACTGAAGTCATAAATTTTCCTTTACCGTGCTATCCCGGAATCATTTCCCTCGCTTAGCGAATGCGTGCTATTTATCGTAACAATAGAAAGCCGTACAACTATCTCATAGTACTAGGGAACGTTTAATAGTCCTCCAACGAATTTTTTTCGACTATATATGCCAAAATTCAAATCTACTCAGGATATTTTGAGAATTATCGGTAATAAAGAACAAATTCGTAACTTTGGTGTTATCGCTCATGTTGACCACGGCAAGACTACCATGAGTGACAGTCTTTTGGCTGCATCAGGTATTATTTCCCCTTCGGTTGCAGGTCAGGCTCTCGCACTCGACTCGATGAAACTTGAACAAAACCGACAAATGACTATTCGCGGCGCTAACGTTACACTATTCTATGAAAGTGAAGGCAAGGAATATGTAATTAATATGATTGACACGCCCGGCCACATTGACTTTACAGGTAGGGTCACCCGAGCGCTCAGAGCAATCGATGGTGTAGTAGTGGTCTCTGATTCCGTAGAAGGAATTATGACTCAGACAGAAACAGTAACAAGACAAGCCCTCGAAGAACGAGTAAGGCCTGTTCTTTACATTAACAAAATTGACAGGCTAGTAAAGGAATTAAGATTAGACCCGTCGGCAATGCAAAAATGGCTCTCGAATATAATCGCTGAATTCAATAGACTTGTTGATATTTATGCTGAAAAAGAACTTAAAGAAAAATGGAAGGTTAGCATTCAAGCAAATAGCGTTGCATTTGGTTCTGCGAAAGACAGATGGGGTTTTAACTTCGCGATGGCCCAAAAAAAAGGTATCACCTTCAAGGATGTCTACGATGCATATACTTCAGAAGATCCTAATCTTATAAAATTGCTAGCCGAAAGAGCACCATTACATGATGCGGTTCTAGGGATGGTTGTCCAACACCATCCGCCACCTCATGTAGCCCAGAGATATAGAATTCCCAAGATCTGGGGTGGCGATTTAGAATCCGATATTGGCAGATCTCTTGTATCGTGCGACGATAAGGGGCCTGCTGTTATGATGGTTACCACGATCAATGTAGATCCTCAAGCAGGCAGAGTTGCAACAGGCAGACTCTTTTCCGGAACTGTTAAGGATGGCGACGAAATCTACCTGATAGACGCAAAAAGGCCAGGAAAAATTCAATCAGTAAATATCTACATGGGAAATACTAGAGAGCTAGTAAGTATATTGCCTGCGGGTAATATTCCTGCTCTGTTAGGTCTCGATTATGCTATTGCAGGCGAAACAATTTCTACTGTAAAAAATATTCCGGCATTTGAATCGATAAAATACGTCTCAGAACCGGTGGTTACAATTGCAGTAGAGCCAAAGCATCCAAAGGATCTGCCGAAGCTTGTTGAGGCGTTAAGAAGAATTACGGTGGAAGATCCAAATCTTATTGTCAAGATTAACGAAGAAACCGGTGAGACTCTGATGGCCGGAATGGGAGTGTTGCATCTAGAAATCGCGACATCTCTTTTGCAGGAAGCGGGACTTGACATCACTACTAGTCAGCCATTAATCAATTATAGAGAAACAATTCGTGCAAAAGCAGGACCAATCATGAGCAAGTCGCCCAATAAGCACAATAAGATCTTTATGCGTGTGGAGCCACTTGGTGAGGAAATAGTCGAATTGATTAGGACTCGCCATATCCGAGAGGATATGGATAAGAAGGAAATGGCCAAGGTTCTTCGAGAAAAGGGTTGGAATGCGGATGAAGCACGGAATGTCGCCGCAGTAGATGTAAGTGGCAACGTATTACTTGATGAAACGAAGGGTGTCCAATTTATCCAGGAATCTATGGACTCAATTAAATCAGGTTTTGAGGACGTAATTTATTCTGGTCCAATAGCTCATGAAACCGTAAGGGGTGTGAAGTTTGTTTTACATCACTTTGTTCCCCACGAGGACCCGGCGCACAGGGGTTTAGCCCAATTAATGCCCGCTACTCGAAGAGCTATGTTGGGTTCGATGCTTATTGCAGATCCTGTGCTTCTCGAGCCTATTCTGGGTATAGAGGTTAAGTGTCCTCAGGAACAGATTGGCACAGTGGCAGGTATTTTATCAGGAAAAAGAGGGAAGTTGTTAAATGTGGAGCAAAAGGGTTTAATTTCGATTATACAGGGCGAAGTACCAGCGTCAGAGACGTTTGATCTATCTGAGGTGATGCGGGGTGGAACGGCTGGTAAGGCATTGTGGAATACATACTTTAAGGCATGGCAGCCCGTCCCACAATCAATATTCAGAACCTTAGTGGGAGAAACAAGGAAGAGGAAGGGTCTAAATCCAGAACCACCGAGTCCAGACGAATTTATAGACAAGGAATGATCTTGTCTAGATAATATTATTTTCTACTCCCTCCCTCCAAACAATGTGCAAGACAAAGCAGTGACACTAAAACTCGGTGTGCCATAAGTCAAAACGAAATATGCTAACTCCTATTGCCAGAAGTCCAGCACATATCTTTGCGGATAAGTCTGGCTAGCCATCGAAGAATGGTTGTTGTCGTTACTGATCCGATTTTGGCTATTGTTATTTAAGCAAATCAAAACTATATTCCAATAGAGATCTAAGATTAGCGTTATATGATAATTCATTACTGGCGCTAGATCCTTAATAAATATAAACAATTACGGTAATGATTACTTTTGTATGAAACTTGACGTGCCAAGGTATACGGAAAGGTTTGGAGCCATTAGTCTTCACGGTGTTCAGCGTGTTTACGAGCTGGATTCTGGATTTAACGACGGTAGGCCAGCATCTGAAGCCATTCGGAGTGTGGGAAATGTAGAGATTTCAGAAATTGAAAGGAAAATGGCTATTGTGATACCTATTAAAGGAGAACGCTTAAAGTTACTCGAGGGGGTGTTGAGCGGTATACCCCATGATTGTTTAACTATTATTGTTTCTAATAGTCCAAGGCAACCAGTAGACAGGTTTAAACTAGAAAAAGAGGCACTTGAGCAATTCAATCGATTTGTTGGAAAAAATACATTAATCCTGCATCAAAAAGATCCTGGATTATCTGATGCTCTAAAAGAGGTTGGGTATACTAGTATATTTGGTCCAGATGATATAGTGAGGAACGGTAAGGCAGAGGGAATGGTTACTGGAATGCTGCTTGCAAAGATGGCAGGAAAGGAATATGTTGGATTTATCGACGCTGATAATTACGTTCCCGGAGCTGTGAACGAATATGTAAAAATATTTGCCTCCGGTATCGCAATGTCTAACACACCATATACAATGGTTCGTATCTCATGGATTTACAAGCCAAAAGTGTCTGAGAGTGGACTATATTTTTCAAAATGGGGAAGAGTGTCTGAAATAACAAATCAATATCTTAATTCATTGGTATCATATTACACCGGCTTTGAAACTGAAGTTATGCGCACAGGAAATTCAGGGGAACATTGCATGTCTATGAAATTAGCAGAGCTTTTAACCTATTCATCCGGTTTTTCTGTAGAGCCGTACGAGGTAGTGAACATACTGGAAGAGTTTGGAGGAATTTTACCAACAGAAAATCAAGACGCTATGGATAAAGGTATAGAAGTAATGCAGGTAGAAACGCGGAATCCACATTTTCATGAGGAAAAGGGCGAGGATCACTTGAAGGAAATGTTTAACGGATCACTTGGTAGCATCTACCACAGCAAGATATGTCCCCCAAGACTAAGAGATAAAATCAGTGAAGAGCTACGCGGAAGAGAAATAGTACAGGAAGGACGAGAGCCAGATTTATTAAAAAATATTAACTCCTTCAAAAATGTGGATATGCATCAGTTCGCAAAAATTCTACATGATCGTGCAATAAGTTTCGTTCATTCTAGTTAATAGGTAAATGAACTAATAAAAATAGATCCTAAAAAACTCACAGCAGAAAAAACAACTAGAAATGCAAAACAATCAACGTCTTCTTTTTTCAGAAAAAATTGTTAGCAGCTTTTTGGGATGAATAGTTACATAGGATCATTACATTTGTAGCCTTGCCACGATACGGCATAAACCTTCAGATCAGCGAGTTTGACATCTGTCGTTTATTAGGGGACAGTTAACATCATGTTACTGCTATTCGGGTGCCAATTAGAGACTTTATTTTTTTTAAGGTATAACCTGTTCAGTAAAAATATAATTGCCACTAGTCTCACCACTTTTACGTTCTCGCAGTCTGAATGTCTCTCGTGCGCTCGTTTGCAAAGGCATGCCGTCACTTCCTATTTTTTTCTAGCGACATCTCTATAAATTGTCCTAGTAAAGCCCAATAGGCTTCAAGTAATATTTCACGATATTTCCCTGCCATACTTCATTTTCTCAATATACCTCTCTCCATCACTTCAGATCAAATATTTTCGAACAACTACTACCATTTTCCATTTGTTACCGATTGATCCATTGAGCAAAAGCATCAATGTACCACCTAGGACAGTTCACAGCTCAAAGCACGTGTTGATATCAATGTTATACCTTAACTAGATTAAAGCTATCTAATCCAATGCAGACTTTGAAGACGATGTATTCTTCCACGTGACCAGCCTTGTGTTATAATATGCACTTATCTCTTGCTGAGTCCAAGTGCAAAAAAGAATAGAACCGATGACCCTCGTTCAATATCTCATCCTGTCAACAGATAGGCAGGTCCCTACGTAATAGGTAGTGTGGTGTTAAAATTCAACCCAGAAAAATATCCTTTATATTCTTACAAATGTAACCATTTATGTTATTTTTACTTGATTAATGGTGCTAAAGTTATAAAAGCCATAAATTGGTATCATTTTATACTATTTATAACTAGTTGTGAACGAGAGCTCCAGCAGATAACATCTGCAGCAAAGGACATTCCTTTGATGGATAGTGACCCCCAGGAAGTCGAATTAATCGATCATATGTTGGACTAGTTGATAATCCTTCTACTGAAGTCCTCTCACTCACAAAACCTTGCGATAACTAAGCTGATAAATAAGCATTCTGTAAAAAGGCTTTTAAGTCGTCGTAAGCAATCTATTGTATTGGAGCCGAGTCAGCTGTCTATCCGTAGACAACGGTTCTTGTTCCGCTAAATTGGGGATGACAATAACATGTGTGGAATAGTAGGCATTTTGAGTAAAAAGGGTGAAAACGTCGTGCCGCTCATCGGATCTATGCTCTCTTGTATGATAAATCGGGGTCCGGACGGAGCAGGAATCGCGGCGAATCGACGTGTAGTACAGTCGGACTCGTTTTCAGATTTAAAATATCATAAAATTTCTGGAGATAGCGCCTTAGGCCACGTGAGACTTGCCATTGTGGGTGGTACTTGCGGACAACAGCCCTTTAGTAGTTGTAATGGAAGATTAACCATAGAGCATAATGGAGAGATATACAATTATAAAAGAATTCGAAAGAGATTAGTCAAACACCATAAGTTTGCCACTCAAACAGACAGTGAAGTTATTGTTCATTTGTTAGAAGATCACTTTAGAAGAAATAACGATCTCCTGTGTGCGATCAAGAAGACCGTTGCCGAACTTGATGGGGTTTACGCTATTGTTATCAAAGACGAACAAACGGGAACTATGGCTTTGGTCAGAGATAGAATGGGTGTAAGACAGATTTATTATGGCGAAAATGATCGCCTAGTCGCCTTCGCATCTGAGCGTAAGGCCTTGTGGAAAATAGGAATAAGGGAACCAACAAACAGAGTCCTGCCAGGATGCGCAGTAATTATTAAACCAAATGATAAGTTAAAAGAAATCCAAGTATCACATCCTCCTGTACGTTCAGCGAGGATTGTCTATAAAACACTTACTTCGGCAGCCGAGGCATACGAAAAAGCATTGCTCGCATCGATGAAGAAGCGCACTCAAGATTTTAATAGAGTTGGGATAATTTTCTCGGGCGGAATTGACAGTGTAATTATTGCATGGTTAGCGAAGAAAATGGTCAAGGAGGTTATTTGTTACACGGGCGGAGTTCATGGCTCAAGCGATATTGTATTCGCTCGACAAATAGCCAAGAAATTAGATCTTAAGTTGAGAGTTAATGAACTGACAAACGATGAAGTAGAACAATTGATACCAGAGATTATCGACACTATTGAAGATACAAACGCTGGACAGATAGAGGTCGCAATCCCAGTCTATGCTGCCGTAAAGCTTGCACACGAGGATGGAATCAACGTAATGCTCACAGGTCAAGGAGCAGATGAGCTTTTTGGCGGCTATGCATGGTATGCAAAAGTACTTGAAAAAGAAGGATACCAAAAATTACGGGAGCACATGACAGAAGATTTGCTCTTGCTTTACAGAGAAACTCTAGAACGAGAGGACAAAATTACGATGGCACATAGTATAGAGATGCGCGAGCCATTTCTTGACATGAAAGTAATCAGACTCTCAATGCAGATGGATTTGAAATTGAATGTGAAGGGCGTAGAAGATATGTTTGGCAAACATGTTCATCGAAAATTAGCTCAGAGGTTGGGTATCCCTAGAAATATCGCATACCGTATAAAGGAAGCGGCACAGCACGGTTCAGGTATGCATAACGTAGTCGATGCAATTGCTAGAAAACACGGATTTGATGAGTCTACTATCTCTAACCGGTATCTTGATGTTCTTAGAGCGCGTGAAAAAATAGGAAGCTCACAAAGATATGGATATCTATTTGAAAATGAAAAAATGTGGATTGCAGAACCTCATGTGCAAATGTATTTCGATAGCATTTCGAAGACACTACCAACATTCGAACAAAGCGTCCTGGCAAAACCAAATAAAAGATAGTGTCTAATGATCACGTTGCAGGTTCTACCCTCGATCCGGCTATTTTGCAGGTCGATCTTTTGGAAATCCACGTGTAATAAGACAAGGCGTAATTATCAAAGATGATAACAAAATTTGAACTGGTGCGAGTAGTGAAACAGTCGCTCATGCAACGAATCTAGAAATGTTGAAAACGAACTACCTGCGCATGTAAAGCATCCTATTAATAATTCACCTGCCTCTCCAACGCTTCCAATAAGGGATCTGCTCTTGGTGCTTTTGATTTTTTGCACTCAAGTTATGAACTCGGCGGTATGAGAAACATACCCAATGAAGAATAACTATTTCAGCTGTGATTTGACAGGGCCTTTGGAATGCTCAGGTAGCAGTTGACTTGACCAAATCCTTAAAAATATGGCGGCGATTCTATGCGGGGTAATGAGAGGAAAAAGACAGAAGGAAAAGACTACTAACTGTTTGCGTGTTTTTTAATGTACTGTTCATATGATTCTATACATTTTTTTTGTGTTTCTGATTGAACCGATCCAGGTCGAAGCTTCCTGATCCTCATGATAGCTTTTTCGGCACCTAAATTTTCTTCTTCTTTGAGCAGATAAGCAGCTAAAATTGTCCCCGTTCTTCCTTTACCTGCGGCGCAGTGAACCATAACAGGTTTTTCACTATCTATTTGCTTTTTTATATAATCGACCGTAATATCCAATTGTTCAAGAGAGGGAGCACCGTAATCTTCTACTTTTAAATGGAGATACTCAAGGTTACTTCCATTATTATTAATATAATGATTAATATTATTTGTAAGCCAGTGCGCTGGCAACGGCACTTCTCTTACAGTAATTATGGTCTTGATCCCATGTGCTAGTACCCATAGAAACTGGGAATAAGTCATGGGTATCCCACTACCCGCTAGCTTATCTTTGATAACCCAGCTGTAATTGGTTGGTCTAGTTGTCATATGCGCATGTACCCATCTATAGGCATTGCCAATTCTAGTCATACCGTAACTGTCTGATTAAATTAGATTATTTAATTTATATAATATGATGATAAATCGTGTCTTTCTGTGGTCAGATTGGGGCTGCAAAAATAACACACCTCAATTACTTAAATTCACGTATATTTACATTCTCCAGCTCTCTATTTCTTCTCAGTTTCAAAGCCACCATTTTTTCTCTACAAACGGTCATATCAATACCAAAGCCTCTGAACATCTAATTATTTAATGAATATTTACTTTAAAGGTCAACAGAATAAGAAGGCTTGTATTATATCTCGAAGCTTTGGATTAAACTATCGGAATTAGTTTAGGGATGGTGTATGTGTTAAAAAATTCTACATATGGTCAGCGGCACTGAAAACCCAGTAGTGGTCATTAAGAAGTTTAATTTTGTGGAAATGAGAGCGCGAAAACAGGATCCCTATTTGGGTTACCCAGAGAATCGATCGAATTACTGGAAGTATCCCCGTTTGCTCTTTATAACAGTGGTAATACGCAGGCTACTGCCAAATTTGCATATCCCATTGCAATTAAATCAAATACTCACAACCCTTAATTGTTATCAATGTTATATTTCACTGTATAACATATGCCTGATGAAGTTCCAGACACAGATGAAGAGTATGTTTTGGCAAAAATAAGCTATGTCGGTTTTGCAGACGAGCGGGGACTAGAAGGCGTTGTAATATTAAAGACATTTGAGGGGAAAGAATTTCCAATGCGTGCTTTTTCGGGCGAGGTTGCCAGGCATATATTACGCTTCCGAGACGGCGATAAAAATACCATACCGACAATCTACAATCTAGTTGAAGAGATAGCAGTTATCCAAGACTTACTTCTGATGGAAGTGAGAGTTTATCAGAGCGGTTCAGTTCTACGTGCAAATCTATACTTTAAAAGTAGAAAGGAGAATTTAGTCTTGAGAAATTATCGTGCATCAGATTCAATCGCCTTAGCGGCTTACTACGATGTACCAATTAAGGTAAGAAAGAAGTTATTTGAAGAAGCAATACAACAGTAACTTGACTAAAGATGTCGAAGATTAAATAAAAGCACATTTGAAATCTTCTCTAAACTCTCCGAGTAACACTATTTCGCATGTTGGTTTATACCAACGTCTGATGAGGCTTCATAATTTTCGGCTTAATAACTCACAGATTCGATTCGTTCAAGGACATGGCGAAAGAACTAATATTTTCTGACACTTATATGCGTACAGAACAAAATGATTCAAAATATCGCGAGAATAGGATTATTACTATATTTGGTGTTTACGTTAAGTGTACTGGGTTATCGTGGCATCAGTTCCACAAATATAGACAAGGTGATGCAATGACTTGAATTGTCTTATTACCATGATCAGTTGGATTAAGTGATCGGCACGATCTACTAAAAGTTAAATTCTGAAGCTTGTTGTGTCAGGATCAGGCTTCAGAATTACATCAAACTCAAGCAAGGCCAACAATAAGTGCTATTGCTAAGAAAGATCAACCGCAAACCGTAAAGACCTATACTGATTATGATCATCAAGCAATATCTCTGCCAAGTGCTTGGTTATATCAGATGCGCTTAACACGCCCGTAATTCTATTATCTGCTTCTAAAATAATTAATCTCTTTATCTTGTTTTTAGTCATTACTCTTGAGGCAGTCTCGATTGAGTCGTAAGACATGATCGTGATAAGTGGGGTAGACATAATTTCTTCTACTTTTATTCTGCTTGACGCGACATTTTTGAGGCAAACACGTTTGACCATGTCCCGCTCAGTTATAATTCCCATCGGTTGTCTTTTTTTGTCTATCACAATTATTGAACCCACTCTATTCCTCTTCATCAGGTCTGCAACTTCGTAAGCGGTCTTTCCCGAATCTGCAGTTATTGTGACAATCTCCTTACGTGATGCTATTTCATTGACAGTACTCACGAGATAGTTTATCTATAAGCTATTTTTTTAGATTACGCAGAATTGCACTCCAGTCATCTGCCCAGCATAACCCATTATTATCTGTGAACCTAGACTTTTTATACGTAAAACACTTCCACAGTCAATACGGCGCACACAATTATATTTCCTTACGATACTAGGTATTCATACTAATACATCAGGTCAGCAGAAATGACTTTTCGCGAGAATATCGAGGATCTTCGTACCACAATCCCTCGCATAGTAATTGCGATTACAGTTCTCACCATTTTTCTATAACCTTTCTCTTTCGACCATTTGAATTTAATGGAGTTCACTTTGTGTTCTATTACCCATACCTAGACATATTTCATAATTTTGCCATCCAAATTACCTCATCTATGCAGGCCATGCTCCTTTCGCCAGCCAAGCTTTCTTGCTCAGCTACATGTTTCAATGTTGATTGGTATAATGACCTCCGTACAGATAATTATCAGGTAGATATATGGTTTATTTCCCCTGCATTTGACAAACAACCAAAGGGAGCAGGAATAATAAGTGTATTTCTCCTCCGATCTCATTGTTCGTGGCTGCTATTGCCTTCTCATATATTGCAGTAATTCTATTCGCGCTTAGTTTTCTCTACAAGTACAGGCAGGCTATCGGCGTAGAAACATTTCTTAATAGTGAATGATTTTATATCATTTGTACTACAATTCTTTCTGGGCTTTGGAATTGCGTTTGAGTTCCTATTGTCGTGTTTGCAGTTTCTATACTGCATTAATTGGTGCCAAATTTTGTAGACATAACTTTCGGTATGCTATTATTATTTTGGTAATTTTCGGTGCTATAATAATGCCCGATGGAAGTGGAATTACTATACCTGGTTTGTTGGAGTGCCTATGATAGTTGGAATTATGGCAATTGTGAGAAAGGAGAAGAGAAGGAGTATAGGAACGCCAAGTCCATATGCTTCTAAATTACATAAAGAATTAAACTTAAATCATCAATGTTATCAATATAAATCTACATAATGTTTTTCGAATTAACGACGCTTATGATGGCTATAGTCAACAGCGTGGAGGTGATAATCATCATCCTTATTGGGGTAATTCTCATTTTTGGAGTCAAGAAGATCCCTGAACTTGCTAAGTCTTTTGGGAAGGCGACAACAGAATACGAGAAGGCTAGAATTGAGGCAAGAAGGGAGCTTCAACAGATTAGAAACCAAGACACAAGTGTTGTAGGAAGGGAAAAACTAGAAGCAATTGCCGAGACTCTTGGAATTGATTATACGAACAAGAACGATGACGAGTTGAGGATTGCCATTGAAGCCGAAATTAATAAGAGTAAAAACAAATAAATAAATAAATAAAGGAATAAAAAGTAGAAGGGTTGCATATTCATTTAGAAACTTTTATTACAATTCGTTCTCGTCGGTACACACGTTGACATGATCACTCGGCAACGGGTTGCGAACATTGTCAATGAATATGACTTGAAGAACATAACCATTGGCACAATAGGAAGTCACTCTGCTCTAGAAATCATGGACGGGGCTAAAGATGAAAACATAAAAACTGTTTGCATTTGCCAAAAGGGTCGAGAGCTCCCTTATCAACGATTTAAAAGGCTAACAGATGAAATCATTTTACTTGACAAGTTTTCTGATATGTTGAATCGAGAAATTCAAGAAAAATTGGTGCATTTAAACACGATAATGATCGCGCATCGTGCCTTTACTGCCTACCTTGGCTATGATAATATTGAAAATAACTTAGAGATACCTATATTCGGGAACCGACATCTCTTGCGAGCAGAGGAGCGTACTGCAGAGAGGAACCAATACTATCTTCTAGAAAAGGCGAGCATCAGGCACCCAAGGATCTACACAAAACCCTCACAAATTGATGGCCTAGCGATGGTAAAGGTTCAAGAAGCAAAACGGAAACTAGAGAGAGCATTTTTTATGGTTTCCTCCTACGAGGATTACATGAAGAAAGCGAACCTCAAGATCAAACAAGGTCTGATTAACCAGGACGATCTCGACTCTGCCACTATTGAGGAATACGTAATTGGTACATACTTTAACTTTAACTTTTTCTACTCGCCAATGAGAGGGGAGACAGAGTTCTTAGGTATTGACAGAAGGTTGCAGACTAATCTCAATGATTTCACAACTTCAGTACCGGCCAGGCAACAAATGGAAATAGATGTCGAGTTACAAAATATCGAAATAGGACACACACCTGCGAGTATACGCGAATCGCTACTCGAAAAGGTGTTTAAAATGGGTGATGACTTCACTGCATCGGCGAATAGAGAATACCCTCCGGGAATAATCGGACCGATCTCACTACAAAGTATTGTTACGGTGGAACTCGATCTGGTGGTTTACGATGTTTCGCTCAGAGTTCCAGGGAACCCTATTATGGCAACAACGAGCCCTTATACTAAATACTATTACGGTCATACCTTTGGGGTGGGCAGAAGAATTGCTATGGAAGTTAAAAATGCGATAGAGCAACAGAAACTCGCAGAAATAGTCACTTAGTCAAATAAGGATCCAAAAAAGCTATGATTTATTTACTTAATTAAAGATGGAAAAATCCGAACTTCATTGTAATCTGGCTCCACTAATAAAGGAATTTTCCCAGCTTAGCAGTATCTCCATAAACAGGATTCACGCGGCATGGGTGAAAGTATGTCTAGCCTTCTTATTGTATGTAATGATAAAAATCTGTACATGTGTAACAATAATTACAGTCGGTGGCAACGTACACACCTCGTTGATCTGACGATGTGATATACTATATATTGGCTGGATACAGCCGACTTCGACCAGATCATATGAGCAGGTGAATATTACCGTGCTTGATTTGAATACATCCACGTGTCCATCGACACGTCCATCGATGATATTGTTATTTCACTCTTACAAAGACATACATGTAGAGATAATATCATCATCACGAGATCAATCTGCATATAAAAAATACAGGAGTGGGACCGAAATAATTGCCCTGATTTTAGAAGCAGCTAATCAAAGGGATGGTATACATAAGGTATGCTGCGTCTATAACTTCAAAACAGTTGTATGATTACCTACCGTTTTTGCTCACAAA
>DAOM01000350.1:16841-19059 GCA_002501855.1 Candidatus Nitrosopolaris nunavutensis | reverse complement strand
AGATGTATATAAGAGACAGGTGTACAACTTTCCCGTCATTCCTTAATGTGATTTGTACGTTATCTCCTTGTGTGAGTGATATAACTGGCCCCGGGACTGTACCATTAAAGACCATTGCATTATACTTTATTCCACCCGGATGCAACGGATCGTCTGGAGCAACCTGTACCACCTTTTCATTTGCGATTAAGAGGACTTTTTTAGTCTTACCCGCTGTTGCAGCTTGTGCTTGTGCTACGTGGGATTGTCCTACTAAAAGAGGAGTAAAAATCAATCCAGCAACCAATACACCCGCAACTATTCCTGCGAGAACTTCCTTATTCATTAATCTCAAGATAGAGTCCACTATTAAAAACATTTTGATTTTTTAGCAGCTTTTCTGTTCCACTGTTTTGTCCTAGCATAATTTTATTGATATTCGAAATTTTCTAGCTTACTGGTTGCAAACATAATTTTTTTATCTTTGCATAGACATTTGGTAAATAAGAACAGCTTTCTTAGGTTTGAAGTTGTAGCTTCTATAATTATTGTAAAATGGAACATTTATGAACAAACGCAAACAGACTATGGTTTTGCGGGTGTTCCGTCGGTTCTTTTCAGCCGCACTATCTCTCTTTCTAAGAGCCTTGCATAATATTCATAGCATTCAACTAACTTCCCTCTGATGTTTGCTATTTGCATAGACGCGTTTAGCGCTTCAAGACAACTCTCAAGCGATCTTTCGGAAGCAAAGTTGTTCATTGCTTTATTAAAAGTATTGACCGTCTTTCTTTGTTCAGAGCTTTGTTCGTTAATTGTATTCGCAAGTTCATCCATATCTCCAGATCGAGAAAGAGAATTTTTATCCTTAACCCAACTTGCCATATGTGCAACTGGTATTTATAGTCAATTAAGACTTTCTGCCAGGCATTGTTTCCACACAAAAATATACCAGATACTTGAGGGTCAGGCGTCTCTATATGAATTCACTCATTCCCGAGCGGTAACAAATATATTCATTTATAAGCGACGCAATTAAATCTGGTGAGAGAGTTGTATGGTAGTCGATAACAAGGGCAGAGTTACATATGTCCGTGTTCTGAAGGAAGATCTTTCTGTTATCCGAGTTTCATCTTTAGATGGTCAACCAGTTCCAGACTTTAAAGCAGGTCAATTTGTTACTCTCGGTAGTTATATTCCAAGTGAGAAAAAGGTAATACGCAGAGCTTATTCAATCGCTTCGCCTCCGCATCAAAAAAAATACTTTGAATTGCTCATCAGATGGGTACGAAAGCCTCTTCCAGGCCGACTAACTACCGAACTCTTTAACAAAAAGGAGAATGACGAAGTTGTTTGGGTAAAACCTGTAGGACTGTTTACCATTAATGAAAAAATGCATGATGGCACGCCGGATAACAGAAGATTAATTCTTATGGGAGGGGGCACAGGTTTGGCTCCATTTATCGCGTATTCTTTGCACCTAAAACAGGTCCAAAGTCACCGTGAGATAGTTGTTTTACACGGCGCTAGTTACGTGGATGAACTCAGCTACAGGGAATTATTGACTGACTTGGAGGAAGAAAGTCTTGATAAAGGAAAGGACAAATGGAATTTCAGGTATAGGGCTAGCATCAGCAGGCCACAAGAGTGGTTCAATCGATCTTGGGGTGGGCTGAAAGGACGAGTTGAATCATTCTTGAAATCGGAATCAGGCAGTGACCGCTCCCAACTAGAGGAACTTGTCGGTGAAAAGATAACGCCAGAAAACACTTCTTTTTATGTTTGTGGATGGCAGGGAACTATTGACGGAGCATTGCACTACTTGATTCCAAAAGGATTTGTAACCGAGCGTGATAAGAGAAAAGATGGCAGCTTTGATATGAAGTACGAATCTTACGGATAACGGGAATAATAGCAACACCAATAATAATAGAAATAATGTCCTTCCTTTATATGTCAAATTTCTATCAAGGCCTTATGCTTATATCACGGATACCTCCGAGCTAGCTTATGAAATTTGAATTTGAAGAATTTTCCAACATAGAGGACGTTTTCATGTACCTTGTATCGGTTGCTCCCTACATGAAACAGGTTCTTCCTATAAGCTCATACAAGGGTTATGTGTTTTCGATAGTACCTTTAACTCCTTTATCCGGCGACGTGTTGATGATGATCTACACTAAAGGTAACATCGATGCCGGGATGGTGGAGTTTGATATTTCTACTAAAAAATACAAGT
>DAOM01000350.1:0-16528 GCA_002501855.1 Candidatus Nitrosopolaris nunavutensis | reverse complement strand
AGTCACTGCGGTTGAACGCGCTGATAAGAATTATTTTATTATTCTGACTCCAAAGACTGCGAGCGTGGCAGATGACGCGATTGCACAGTTGGAATCTGGCAAAAAGTAAAGAGCATCTCTAGTTTATCTGTAGCTGGCCGTACAAGATCCAACTAATGAGAATACAAAAAAACTAGCTGGCTAACTAGATAGTCGCCATCCAGCAATCCAGCAACTAAAGCCTTGCTGGCACCGACAAGAAGCCGTGCAAAACACACACGACATGCTAAAGCCGCGGCATAGGCGAAGTAGTTACAGACCTCTTTCTGGCATAGATATCAACGATGTCTTCTGGAGTCTGACCATTGAATAGAGTTTTGGATAACCCTCTAAGATATCTCATTATGCCCCAAGTCCCGGCTTTGATCAACAGCGCCATGAACACTTTCATTGCTGGACCGTATGTTTTATTTCTAATAATGATCGGAATGATGTCGTTTATAACCCATAAGTTGTGCTGCCAGCATTTCCAGAAGAGCGTGAACTGCGCCTCGTTGAGATTGCCAAAGTGCATAGAATTCTTTTCTGAAAAGTCTTGATAGAGTAAAGGTGCTACCAATCCTCTCATATTCATCTGACGAAAGTCTTCTATCAAATCAATTGTGTACTGTGTCTCATCGGTTGTCTCATCTGGCCAACCTATGATGAGGGTCAATGCTGGAAACCAGTGGTTCTGGTTTAGGATTCTTGCTCCTTCCCTCACTACTGCTCCCCATTCTTCTGGCCTAAACGGCTTTGTCTTGACTCCGAGATGTTTTTTGACCATTCTCGGTGCTACAGTTTCAATTCCTAGGTTCGTCGCAAGCCATCTTCCGTTGTTGTCCATATTATTAACCTGAGACAGTTTCTTTATAAGATCCGGTGAGGACGCCACTGCAGATAAAGTCATATGAGTGGTCCCAATAAAATTTGCACCGACTTCTTTCAACCCTTTCCATAGACCTAAAATTACATCGGCATTGGGGATAAAATCTCGATTGTCACATCCATAAAGTAGCATCTCATCTGACTGAAGCCAAATAGAGTCAAAACCGTATTTGAGATTTATTTTGGCTTCTGCCTGTAATCTTTCAAGTGGGATATCTTTTTTAGAACGCTTGTTAACGTCGCAGAAATCACAGCCTCTTCCGCAGCCACGCATAGCTTCTATCAATGAGTTTATAGTCGGGCCTCGTATCATTGGAATGTTTTCGATATTTCTGACAAATGTGTGCAATAGTTCTGGTGCATCGCCGGTCTCGAGATCATGGAAGAGGTCAAGTGCAAGCTCGTCTGCTTCGCCTATAACTACTGTATCGATACCGTGAATTTTCATTCTGTCAGGCTTCGCAAGCTCCCATGCACCGTTTCCGCCTACTGCCACTTTAAAGTTGTATTTCTTTTTTAGTTGAATAATCGAAGCACACATCTTTTTGAATTTCATGGCAACGTAAGACAGATTTTCGGGTGACATTGTAGTAGTGACGGGAGCCATTCCAAGTGGATCCATAACGTTAATTCCGACAACTTTAGTCTCAGGCCCAATGCATTTTTCCAGCATTTCTGGGTGTGCAAGGAAAATGTCTTCGCGGCTGTATTCTTTTAAGAGAGCGCCTTCGACCCTTCGCAAACCGCATTGTGCAACCTTTATCTCACCAGTATTTTTATCTGTTTCAACGCTTGGACAAAATAACTTGTCAAAAACAAATTCTGGAACTAATTCATAAGGTCCGCAAGCAATGAAACCGTAAAGAAAATTCCCTCTATAATTTGTCATTAAACTTCTGTCTGCTGTCAAAACTATGCGCTTCCCGGCAACCATCTTGTTATTAATCCTCCGTATTTCGCCCAATCTTAGGTATAAATCTATTTCCGTAGATATACGAGTTCGTATTAGTGGTAGTCCTAGTGGTGCCAGTATGTCTAATGGCGGATAGTTGCGATACCGGGATGGACAGAAAGTTAATAGAGACCTTTTCTGTGCCCTCTGATCAATATTGATATTAATTGTCTATGGTTGAGGAGAGATAAGGCGTCTGAGTATGTCACCCATTTAAAGCCCTCGTGTTCTATTGATATCTTTATCAGCCTACTGGGGCTGCTCGCAAAATAAAAGGTCACCTCTTTGTTGGATTTCATGCCATCTGCTCTAAAATAGGAATAACGAATTCTTCCAATATAGGATTGTATATCTATATCCTCGATACCAGTCTCCTCTGCTACCTCTCTTTTTAAAGTCTCTATTTCGGTCTCTCCTTTCTCTTTATGTCCTTGCGGAAAGCCCCAGAAACCTCTGCGATTTCTCAGTAAAAGAAACTCCGCTGACTCGGCACGATAAGTATCATCCTCATCGCTCGGTGATTGGAATTTTATCACTGCTCCGATAGACCGCTCAACTGTCACTGCGTATACCAATAATCAAGAGAAACGCCCTTAATTATATGATATTGGTCCTGCTCTGGATATCGCCATTCTGGTGGTGGCGTTGGCCGTCGTCATTATGAGGAGACATAAACAAAATCGTAGATTGCCACAGGCTGGATAGAATTCATAGCATCTGTACAATTAAACTATGTTGCAGCTTTGTTATAAATAATAATATCCTATTTACCATCTAACGTCTGCAATTCGTTAAACGTATTAATACCAAACAATAGGATTGTTGAAGTTGGAGGGCCGGTCGTCTAGTCCGGTAGGATGCGGCATTGGCATTGCCGAGGTCGTGGGTTCGAATCCCACCCGGTCCACCTCTCTTTCATTATAGGTTTCACTAGTAGCGAAAAAGACACTAATAGTGCTGAGAACTATTTTCGGCTTCAATCTCGAGGTTGACATTCGAATCTATATCTGATGTAAAACATTCCTTGATTTCAATGGCGACTTTTCCGTGGTGGATAATATGATACACTCTAAAAATCGATTTGGATTTCGAATTGTAACCTATTTTAATTATTTTTCTGAATGTTTCTAATTCATGACCTATAATTATATTTCCGATGCCTAGGTTCTTTCTTTTAATCTGATTTATGATATCTCCAGGTATATTGTCTAGAAAAAAGCGCGACCTTGCATTGACTAGCGTTTCGCCGGTCTTCTTGCTGGCTATGCAAACATCTCGCAGTATGAGTTCTCGATCCTCTGTTTGTTTTAGAACGTTCACTATGGTTTCTGAATTCGTCAATATACTCAAGATCTGTTCGACTGTACCTGTCTCAGCCAAAAGAATTTTTTTCGTAACAGGTAATTTGATATTCGACTTGTTTTCGAGTTCAGAAATCTTTTGTAACATATGACTTCCAAAATCCCTTACCACAACAGATACTATGACCATCCGCGACCTCTCTACTAATAGTACAATAATTAGAAAGTAGTTGTAGTATTAAAAAACGACCTAAAAGATGACCCTAAGGAAGATGGCAGCAAAAGCAGCAGCTATAGTTCCTAAACTAATTAGTTTGAGATACACTTCCAATCTTTCGGCTCGCCGCTCGTTTAACCTCTTCCTCCTTAGTTCTTTGTATGGCCTGGATATTCTAATATGCATGTAGCTGACTAAAGCCGCGCACACAGACATTATGATTGGCAACGTTCCAACACCATTCGTCTGCATTATGTATCCTCCTAACACAGGAAGACCCCCCCACGAAAAGACAAATCCAAGATCATTATGCAAGACCCCCTTAAATAATTCAAAGTTATATGCAAAGACGAAAAAACCTTCTAGGGCAGCGACGACTACAAGCAAGGGGACATGAAATATTATATAATAAATTCCGATCGAATAGGCTATGGCTAAACTGAAAATTATTAACAGCCATAACTGCATTGCGCTAAAGTACCTTCCCCACGGCTTATTTTTTTTTGATCCTAAATTGTCGGCAGCATGAGCCGACACGCCTAAGGCTAACCCGTAAATTAGGGCTATGGCAGCAACCCTATCCCATTGAATTGTAGATGATAGCATCGCACCTATGATAGTAAAAGATATGCACATTCCGGTATAAGGTAAAAATAATAAACCAACAAATGCCCGGAATTTTAATGAGCCAAACTTAGGTACGAACCATTCGTTCAAACGAGAGTCTTCTTTCATGGCTTGTTGGCCGAAACAATGGCAGACGTTCTCATGGTGTAGAACCTGAAGGATAAGTTCTTAAACCCAGTACCTTCTAGCGCCTGCATGGTTTGTCCAAGCCAGTTACTCATTTTTACAACCTGATCCAACTCTTGAAAAACTGGCGCCCACGAAGTTACTGTTTTGGCAGCCGATCGCAATATCTTAAAATAGCCATTCCAAAGGCTTCTGGCCAAGGAGTTGGACGGATAAGTAAAGTCGTGGAAAACCACGACACCTCTATGTTTAAGGACACGCCAACACTCACTCACTACTCTTTCAATATCGACATATTTTGCTAGATAAGATGATGTGACCGAATCGAATGATTGCTCTCTGTACGGCAACACCTCTGCTGTCCCGTTTGTTAGCAGTCCGGTGCTGCACTTTTTTTTTGCGGTTCGCAGGTAATCGAATGTCAAATCAAGACCGACCACATTTCTTGGTCTTTGTCCTCCATGATTCCCACGGCGCTCTATCAGCGAAGATAGTATTCCTGTCCCAGATGCAAGGTCCAGATGCATATGATCTGGAAGATCATCAGAACAATGAGAGGAAGAACAAGGAGAAGATAGATGGTGTTTATCTATAACATCCAGAATCTGCCTTTTCCATAGGTAGTCCTGACCAAAAGTGGCGATACGTACGACGGTATCATAACTGGAAGCATTCATAGATGTGAAGAATCTTGAAGCCCTTCTGTGTCCGTCATGTACCTGTGACACCATCACTCCCTTCGATAGGATATGATAGTTCGGTATTTTAAGTATTGAAACTTTTACATTCAAGCATTCACATATAGTGTTATAATTCTTGTATTTCGTAAACTGGCAGAGAGATGTATCAGTTCAACAGTTGGACGGGCGCATGGTAGTTATAAAGAAAAATAAATTAACAAAAGATTTTCACGAATACCTTTTGGCGGCCACTTATAGCATAATGTCCGTTCTGATGGCACATCCTTCCGCTCCTCCACCTGCAGGAAAGCTGGCACTGGGAAATGAAGGGAATGATATGAGGAATAATTTGAAAAGACTAGGAATTCCTACTCCCTTTCTCATTTCGATAACAGCCGACACGATCGTCGAAGAATATATTGGAGGGGGTAACCTGTATAAAGCGTTTGCAGACGAGGAGCACAAAAAAAATATTATATGCTCTTTGGCATTTCAAGCAGGCTCCTTAACGGGAAAGTTACACAAAGCCGGCTACGTTTTTACAGATAATAAATCGCAGAACTATCTGGTAAATCCTGATAATTCTATAGTGCGAACAGATCTGGGATTTATTCACAAAACGAATTCGGTATTCGCCCAGAGTATGGACATAGCATCCTTTCTGGCAAGTGTCATAGACTTTGAGCAATCCCAATACGACACAATAGAGAAAGGATTCCATGACGGCTACACGTCAGTAGTTAGACGCAATTTTCCGTATTTGCATATACTCTTACGCAACATACTTTCGCTAGGTTTTGCGTCAGATCAATCTGCGATGCTCCAAAATATGGCGAAAGGCCTCAATACAAAGAAGTAGAAAAAAGAAGAAAAAGAACTGCAACACAAAAAAAACTAAATTGGTGGCAATTCAGTTTTTCTATCAAAACCACCGGACCCGAATTTGCAGTAGAAACATTGGTCAGATTGCATATACGGAATTTTTTGAATAACCACTGCGCCGATCTTGAGTGCGATTTTTGTCATTACTCTATATTTAAAGGGCATCGCAGGAATAACTTCGTGAAAATATACATTGTAATGATCAGGACACAGCTTGAGGGTAACTTGCGCCTTCTGCCTGGTTTCTGGGCTCACCTCTCGATTGTTATTGCTTACAGTCTTGGTAATATTGATCTGCTCTCGAATATACTCGTGTTTGGGACATGGACAATCCTTGCCACCAGGATGCTTATAGGCAGGAATATTTTTCCAGTCGAAATCAGGAAAATCCTTCTCGAAATCCTCCATCTAGTGATCTCCTACGAGTACTAGAATCTCATGTCATATAAACATGTATATAGGATGCATCTTTGGGCAAGGCGTCAGGCTAAAAGCCACTACTCCAAATGAGAAAAAATATATCCTCGGTAATACAAGAAACTACATTCGACGTGGGACTGGACCAATATAGTACCGACAATGGAGGCACATCGGCGACCGCAGCAAAAGCAGCGGCTGCGGCTGCGGCTGCGGCTACGACGACTGCCACTACAACTCCAAGAAAGAATCTTGAGCGCGATCATCATTCTGGATTAGATTCGAATCTTACGACACTTATCGACTTCAAGAAGGCCTTGTTAGAAGAACAGAAAAAGGGGGAGGAACGAATTCAGGAGCTGAACAATAGCATCGAATCCGCTAAAAAGCAGATAGACGATGAAAGAGTCCATCTAGAGGAGTTCCGGGTTAAACTGAAGCAAACAAATGAACAAAAGGACACGGAATTAACTCGATATACTGAAATGAAAACTACCCTCACTGAAGCCAGAAATCGAATGAAGTCGATGGACGACAAAGGTGGCTCTGCAGCAGCATTGAAATCACGCAGAGATAGATATGACATGTCAAAATTGACGAAAAACCTGGAGCAGATCGAACGCGACATCCAGACTAAGAAGTTGACGAAAGATGAGGAACGCAAATTAGTTGCCAGATCAAAAGAAATCGCAACCAAGCTGCATTCACTCAACGCACTTCACAAAAAAGAAGATGATTATAGGAACATGTCATCACAATATGAAAGCTTAAGAACGAAAATGAATAAAATTTTCGACCAACGGTCTGATTTTGGTAATAAAATTGGTAATCTTAAAGCTAACCTTGATACACTTTTGAATTTGCGTGAGAGTTTTTATCAGGATAGGAGGACAATAATTCGTGCAGTAAGGGAGGCCAAAGCGAAACTGGAAATGGTAGAGACTCAGCTCAATGCAATTCAATTTAGAAAATCGCGACAACAGGCTGCCGAAAATCGTCAGAGAAGACAACAATATCAACGACGTCAACCGCGTGACAATGAGGAGAGACGCGAGAGCTTACAGGAAAGGGCAAGGAGAAATAGGGAAAACCAAGAAAGATGGGATATAATGAAGGAAGCTGCTTTAAAGAAGATGTCAAGCGGGGAAAAGTTAACCTTCGATGAGATGAGATTAATCTACGATGATGGTAGCTCTTCGGACTAGCCAAATCAGAGCTAGATAGCAGTGTCTTAAAATCTAAATGAACACCCAGATGTGTCATGACTACTTTAGGGTGTTTTGACCTGTCTATCTTTCAGCACATTTTGTTAATATTTTTTGGTTATCGCTCCGGGCTGATATTGACGATTGGTAGAGTAAAGTAAAATGTAGCTCCTTTACCTTCACCGGACTCTGCATTATTTTCAGTCCATATCTTGCCATGATGAACATTAACAATACCTTTGCAGATAAACAACCCCAATCCTGTTCCTTGAAATGATTTCGTTGCAAATTTTTCAAATAATCTTGGAAATATGTCACAGTCTATTCCACTACCGTTATCCTTTACACACACTACAGCAACCTCTCGGTTATCACCGTCATTGCCTTTTTTCTTCTCGGTACTGATAGATACAGTTCCACCGTGTCCCTTCGTGAATTTAACAGCGTTACTTAGTAAGTTAGTAACAACCTGAACAACTCTATGTCGGTCTGCGTCTAGAAATATTCTGGCTAATTTCGCATTATCTTTGTTAATATTACTTATGTATCTTATACCCTTGTGCCCTCCTTTCTTTTGCTTATCCAGTAGTTTCTTCTTTATCTCAAAAAAATGATTATAGCTATACTGCATCCCCAGGTGTAAGACAATTAGATACCTCATTTGATCTGGCCGTAAGACGACCAATTTCATTGACAATCTCTTCTGGATTATCTAATATCTTGGTTTCATAGTGTACTGTTACTTCTTCTATCTCTCTAATCTTCTGTTCTGCTGGTGTTCCTTTACTCCAAAGGGTATCAAACAGATATTGATGCTGCTGTATATCTTCTTTGACATTGCTGTATACGGCATGTGAGGGCAATGCTGTTGTTGGTGTTGCTGTTGTTGCTGGTGTTGGTGTTGGTGTTGCTGTTGTTTCAATCTGCGACTCCCTCATGGTTGTAGTAATATACTCTGTGTCACTAACACCGAAGTTTCCTTTAACTCCATCGAGGTGCCGAACCTCACCAATTTTCATTATCACCTCTTTGCAATGATGGAAGTTGTCTTTCGTGATTTCAGTAATGAACCTTGATTTTATTCCTCTGGCTTTGGTATCAATCAAAGCTTTTTCTATCATGTCAATCGCGAAAATTACCGACTTCACATCTGCATAATAATCCCACTTGCTCTTTGAATTACGAAAAATTTGTAAATATGCGTCAACTATATTTTCGGTATTCTGCAGTACCTCAATCCTGGTACTATTGCTAGCATCTGGCGTCGCAACTGTCAAACGCTAAATCGATCATGAGTGATTATATGATTCTTCCATTTAAAGAGAGTGGCTAGGATATTTTATAAAATAAATTAACTGTACTTTCTAAATTTTAATTTTAACCTATTACCCAAATTTCGTTGTCACAAATTGTATGGATATATATTCAGGGGCAAGAGGCTGTCTAGAATCTGCTGAACGCCAAGCTTGCTCCGAACAGCTAGCTTATCCGTCGGTCCCAAATGGAATCCCAGTCATTGCCATATGCATTTTTTTTCTTTATGTCTACGAGATAAGAAACAAATGGACTCGTTTACACTCGCAATCGCCATCGGCCTTAACTATTTCTCCGCACTTTGGGCAAATAGAAGGACGAGAGGACGAACTCCGGAAGGTATGTTTGTACATTAGATCACCAATATATCCGTCGTTCCTATTTATAATATTTACGCAAAATGAACTTCTTCTCTATATTCTGTTCTGAAATAAATTATTTTATATTATTTATGTAGAGAAAATTAGATACAAGTTGAAATAATTACCGTGTGGTTCTTTCTCACAGTGCAATAGACAAAGTCCTATTGCATCCTCGGGTCTCCGATCCACTTTTTGCTCACAACGCTAGGAGAAAGTGCATTGCAAATATTTGCAGAACAATTAGACCACGTCAATGTCAACAATAGAGTCAATCTCAGCGGAAGGCAGGGATAAGGGATAAGGGATAAGGATTACACCATGATTTTTAAGTCCAAATTTCTAGCTCTTATCCGATGATGATCCTCGACGAGGACGGAGAGAAGGCAGTCAGACTAGCCAGGCGGGTCGTAGAAGCTCATCTTAACGCGTTTGCCTCTCCCGGTACTGCATATGTTGGCGATGCCAATAATGATAACGACGATAATTACGAGCTCAGCCGAAATACCGAAGGCTGTGGAGTCTTCGTCACGCTGAATTATTTGGATAGTCACAAACAAGAGCACTTGCGTGGTTGCATTGGTTTTCCATTAGCGGAGAAAAGCCTGTACCGTTCACTCATTGAAGCTTCTATTGCAGCGGCGACACAAGACCCGAGATTCTCCCCAGTTGACAAAAAAGAACTTGTAGACATAGTTTTTGAGGTGAGTATTCTGACTCCGCCTGTAGAGATCAAAGTACAGAACCCGATGGACTATCTGAATGTCATAAAGGTAGGCAGAGACGGATTAATATTGACATGGAGGGACGGATCGGGACTATTACTTCCACAGGTCCCAGTCGAGTTAAAATGGGACACCGAAGAGTATCTTGCAAATCTTTGTTATAAGGCGGGCGCGCCGCCGGACATTTGGCTCATGTCTGATTCAAAGCTCTTTTCTTTTCAAGCGAGTATCTATAAGGAGTCCTATCCCAAGGGCGATGTCGTAAGAGTGAGGCTTTAATATCTGGCACTTAAGAGCCTCCTGAGGCTGCTAGTGAAGCTGTTCTTGAATTCTATGTTTTTTTTCTCTTTTTTTTCTCTTGCCAACCAACCGAGAAACGAACAAGTTGTGGACTAGGATAAAAACCAAAATATGTGTCCACTCAATCTCATATCGACGCTGACTTGCAGCCAAAAGCATATCTCACACCATACGGAGTCGGTCTGGGCCACGCAAGCAGATTAATAATGATAGCCAATCAGCTTCAGAATTTAGGCGTGAATTTGAGATTTTCCTCGTCTGGAGAGGCCGTGGGCTATATCTCGATGCATGGATACGATTGTCTACCAATCCCGCCAGTTGAATTGGCGTGGAGCATTGACGGAGGTTTTTCTATACAAGACAGCATAGCGAAACTTCCTTATTTATTCACAAATTTCTGCAGGCAAGTGAATACCGAAGTTCGCAATATGTTAGAATACGAGCCTGACATCATTGTCTCAGATACGAGGCTGTCTTCACTTTTATCTGCTGAATTATTGGGAATTCCTTCTATAGTTATTTTGAATCAGTTAAAATTATTACTCTCACCGAGATTAAGGGAGCTCAAGATCGCAAGGATTTACGAGAGATTAAACGGTGAAGTTCTGGGTACTATGTGGTCGCTTGCAGACAAAATTCTTGTTCCTGACCTGCCTCCACCGTATACGCTAGCCGAGCACAACATTTGGGACATCAGTACTGTATCTGGAAAATTAGAATATGTCGGCCTTACCACACCAAAAATTCACGTCAACGAAGAACAAATCAGCAAGGTTGCTCAATTTCTTGGTTTGGAAAGAAACAGACCAATTATTTTTATTCACATCAGCGGTCCTAGCAATACTCGAATGCCGCTGATCAGAACCGCAATAGATGCCTGCAAAGCCCTTCGATCTGAAATTCAGTACGTGATTTCAGAGGGGAATCCGAGAGGAGACACCAGCCCCAAGAAACTATGTGGTTCAGGGTGGTACTATGAATGGTGCCCAGTTCGAGACGAGATCTTTGCAATGAGTAATGCGTTGGTACTGCGAGGCGGACACGCAGCTCTGTCGCAGGCAATTCAGTTTGGGAAACCCATCCTCACCATTCCCATAGAGAATCATGGTGAACAATTAGCCAACTCCAAGAAAATAGCAAAAATTGGCGCAGGTATTATGTTGGACGCAAAAGAACTCAAGGCAAGTCAAGTTACGGATGCGATGTATGAGGTAATCAACGATTCCCAATACCAACAAAAAGCAAACGTACTAATGAAACTCACAGAAAAACTAAACGGAATCGAGAATGTCGTGAAGATAATTCGGTCCTATCTCAAATGAGATAGTATTCATATTCTTGAGAGCAGATTCTGTCATTATGTCTATTGACTTCCTGCATTTCGCATAGTCTTGTTTCGTGAACGTCAACAGCCCATCTATCATACAACTCTGGTCTGACATTAGCCGGAGTTTATGTTCTTCCATCACCAGTTCCCTGGCAATATCATATATACCCTGGGTTGGCAGTAACAAAGGCATCCAGGGGATCTTGTTTGAGGACAAGATTTTCTTGAAAGTTAATTCTATCAACCAAAGAGGATGGATGGCGGTGCTCAAGGGCACGACGACTCCTTTCCCTCTCATGCGAGTCAGAATTTGAGTTGCAACGATTTCTAGCAAAATTGTTTTATGACTGCTTTCGCGTCGTTGTTGTTGTTGCTGCTGTTGTTTTTGTATTTCCTCTACTTTCGCTAGTCGAACTGAATAATTCTTGGTGTTCATTCTATTAACTACCAGGCCAAATATCTTCAAATTTTGTCTCAGGTCGTCGTCGTCAGTATAAAGAATTATTATCTCTGGAAAGAAGCCGCACTTTAGAACTGCCACACAAGAAATAGCTGATAAGGCGTTGTGTATGGTACACAATACTTTTTCCTCTTGACATGCAAAAGGTAGACCGCCTAGACCTGCGTCAATATCAATACAAACGTATGCCGATTTCTTTCCTATGAATATCTCGATATGTCTATCGGCGTCTAACTCGTTTTTTGCCGGGCGCGCAGAGGAGGAAAGTGAAGAAGCAGAAGAAGAAAAAGTAGAAGATTTCCGAGAGGATAATGATAACGATGGCGGTAATGAGGATTGCAATGCTGCTGTAAGCTCGCCTGTAGAAGCAAACTCGAGATCTCTTGGCTTGTAATCGACTTTTGCGTTATTGCTTATCTGAACTTTAACAAAGAATTTCTCCTTGGGCAAAATTTTCAGTTTTCCAATACTCACGACTTCTGCTAAGATTTCTTCAAAACGTGCAGTAGACACCTTTTTTGCGATAGCAACCTTGTCAATCCCGAACATCTCTACTGTAATCGCCGCGCCCTCTACTACGTCGTCCAACTCAAAAACGAGACATTCTTTTTCAAGGGCGATATCCCTAAGCCCGACATCTTTTGATCGAAGGGCATCTTTAATATTGGCAATCAGTTTATCAATTCGGCCTATAGAGAACTGAGACGGAAATACTATCAATACAGTTTTGCCTTGTTTATTCATCTTGGACTTATCTTGGAGTCGCCCGCGACCCTTCTTCCTGATGTTCAACTTCAACTCTTCAACACCAGGGTGAAGTACGGAAATTAGAGCTGACTAACAGCATCTTCGATACTCTTTTTATCTGCTGTGTTGGGTGTTTGTTCGAGATACTTTAACAGGTCATCTTTGGCACCGGAGTTATTTTCAACTTGTAATCTCGCGAAGGCGCGATTTTTGTAAATTGGTCCAAATCTATACGGATTGATAGCGATTGCCTTCGTGTAATAATCTTCGGCTTTAAGATAGTCCTTGCTCTTTAAATAATAGTTTCCGAGGCCACGAAAAGCAAGATAATATCTGGGATTGAGTGTGATCGTCTTTTCGTAGCAAGAAACGGCGTCTTCTGAATTAATCTCATTAAATATCCCTCCCAACAAGCACCATGGTTGTGGGTTGTCATCGTCCAACTTGGCTGCTCTTCGCAACTTTTCTATAGCATCATTGATCCTTCCTTGCTGACGAAGTTTTTCTGCTTCAAAACAGATTCTGTTTGAATCAAGGAACTTTAGGTCTTCATTTTTAAAAATATCTTTCATATCATTTGGGACTATCACCAATGTAATCATATCGTCTTGTTCCCAATCCTGCTCGAATTTAGGTTCCGGAATTGCCCCTATCGTATCAGGTTCTGGCACATAAGTTAGGATTCTGCGTTCTTCAGAATCATAACCAGATACTATGGTGGCATGTTGCACTGTTTCGTGAATTCCAGGAAGGATAATTATTGGAGGAATACCCTGGTCTATCCGCCTTTTCAGATCCTTTATTGATCCTCTATAAATGTAGGTCGTAAAGCCATGTTTTTCAGCAAGCTCTATTCCCTCCATCATTATCGAACCCTTCATCCCCGGATATTTCCTGGCAACGGCCATAGCCTCCTCTAATTGGATTTCTTCACCCCAATATTTCGAAACCACATTAATAACCAGAGGAAGACAGATGTTTTCTTCCTCCTTACTAACAAGTGGAAGTGTTATTGAATGATCTTCAGGTTGAGATTGCACTCTGGATTTGATAGCGCTTTTAATCAAATAAAAATCATTCTTGTTGTCGGAATAAGTCTGAGACAAGGAGAGAGAAAACTAATAGTATAGAAAATAGGAACCGCACGAAAGATCAAGATAAAGATAATGATAGTTAACGATAATCCTTTGGCCTACACACTTAGAAATTTCGACAACAGATTAAGACCGTCTGCTCCACTTTTTTCTGGGTGGAACTGCGTACCGAATAATTTCTTCTCCTTGTGAGAAAAAATCTCGTGCTCACAATGTATCGAAGATGCAAGAGACTCAAAGTCTTCAGGCAACTTTGCCACACAATACCTATGACTCTCATAAACGAGAAGCGTCTTCATATCGGCAGAAATTAGCGAGCCTGATTTCGACACCTTTAAAGAAATAGTGTCCTGAACAGGCATAGCCATCTTGCGGATAGTCCCGCCAAGCGTTAACGCCAAAATCTCTGCACCATAACAGATGCCCAAAAGTGGTATATTATTTTCAAAAGATTGCCTTATGATGCTGGAATTTACGATATTAATCTCTCGATTGTTCATGCGTCTGCCAGATAAAATTACTTTGTCACAAGATAAAGTATTATTAGTATTGTTATTCGTGTCGATTATATCGCGACTGTCATTATTGTTCTTCTTATCGTAATTAGCACCATCGCCAAGACCCTTACTCTGACTGTTGATATAGGCGTTGTCGCCGGGATTATGACCATAGTATTTGTAATTGGAGCTGTTGTTATCGTCGTTACTGCTGATAGTAACATTGGTAAGGCTGGAAAAACTCTTTTGGATATAATTTGCTCCCAGTTTGTTAAGACATCTCACAATATCTGGTGTGAAGGGAGATAGGTTATCTACAACAAGAGTTGTTTGCATCCTAGTTTCCTTATCGGTCATGCCTATTAACCAAGCAACTATTCAATCGAGCTATCAATCAACTAAGCTATCCTACATGAATCGAAATATAATGATTTTCCACTATTCCGTTAACAACCTTTAGTATCCCAAAGTTCACAACTTTATTGTCACTGCCCTGCCATTCAAAAATTCGCAGAGCCGTAGGTATAGCAGCGGCACCAGGGCTAGCGGAAGAAGAACCTCCTGGACCGGGCGACGAAAATTCTTGCAGAAATTTCGTGATGGCTGATTTTACAAAATCGATCTGCGAAGCTGCTATATAGGTGACATCAGCCTCCTTAAAGCTGAGCGGCGCGGAAACAGCTGTTGGCTTTAGAACAGTTAGACCTGCAGAGACAAATATTTTCTCTAACCCTAGTATACTTTCTGCCCTGTGGAGGACTAGAGTTTCATTTGCTTGTTGCTGTTGTTTGGTTGTAGCGCTGGCGTTAGAGGGGGCTGCAGGCAATGTTCCGTTTGCGATAGTGGTCGTACCGACAGATGTCTGATTTAAAGGACCAAGTCCCGCAGCCTTTAGTAGATAATTTTCAAAAGCCAGCTGGGGCGTATCGCCCAAACCAACGTAAGCGTTCCCGGTTACTGAAGCTCCTACCGCAGCAATGTTCCCCAGCTGAATCACACCTCCACCAGAGGTACTAGCCGTGTACACAGGAATAAAGTAAACCTCTTGGTTTCCTATTCTGTAAAGTAAGCTGTCACCAACTCGTGTGTTGCGTAACAAACTCTTCTCTTTTGCATATGCAGGATCCTTCTCCAAAGCATCTCTTGCTGCACCGGGGCCTAGGATCTTTGTAGCCGAGTCAAGAGGAACTGAATAAAAAATCATCTTACCAAAATTTTCCAGGTTATTTTGAACCACCATGTATCCTACGAGGTTATTAGCAGGAGAATTACTTAGTTGCAGGGCTTGCATTCCCACGAATTGTGGTTTATCAAAGCCAGGAGGTTTAGTAATTATGTAATTTGTTGAAACCTGGTCAGGATCTTTATAGAACTGTTGGGCCTCAATGAATGTCTTGGGATCAGTGACATGATATTGATTAAACCTGTTAATTTTCCACAAAAACATCTCCTCTGGATATACAAGTTGCTTGCTTAGCCATTCTGGGGTTTTAGTCAATACGGTTCCGTCGCCACCATTATTGCCCGCATATTGTTCAAAGAAAATTTGCGAGAACGGATCGTTGTTACCACTAGCAACGTTCTTTATTATTTTCACAGAGCCGTTATACGCATCTATTAATGCAAATCCGACCAGCCTCAACATATCACCGGAGCTCCAAGGAACGTGACTAGTATCTAGAAAAACGATAAGAGGCATCAACCAATACGTGTTCCTTCCATCGGTAACAGGTACAACTCCTACATTTCTTATGTTTGGATTGGCTTGAGAAGTTCCTTGGGTAAAGTCATAAACAAAGTAAGGATACATGACTTTCATTCGGTCAAATATGTCTTTGTAACGCATAACATGCATCGTACTATCAGGGTAGGAAAGCATGAATTTGGGCTCAAATACCCAGCTTAGCGGAGGAGCTACATTAACGCCGCCCGTGCCAGTATAAAATGCGCCTTCGATCTCGTTACTGAGTGTTCGACCTACTGGGAAGGCAGACCAGGCTTGGTTGAAGATTCCAGTAGGACCGCTATCGCCATAGTAGATATTTTTTTGTTTGAAGAATTTGCTCGAATCTATTACATTGCCTGTGTTGGCTTCCATCATCAGCACGCTCTTTCCGGAGTGTGTGTATACAAAGTGTTCATTGTACCAAATATTTTCAGGAGTGACATCTGCAGGCAGATTCGGAGCAGTTGGGGCAGCCCAATACATAGTGTTATTGAAGCGCACGATATTGGTATCTGCAAAGTTAACGTCATTTTTCTGTCCTAACTGTGGCTTGAGTTTGAGTTGCGCCGCTTGCTGATCCCATAGTCTGATATTATTTAGAGCATCATTATTTCCGTTGACCATTGCAGAAATGCTGGGCGGAGGTAATGAAGAGGAGGCGGAAGA
>DAOM01000255.1:13946-18371 GCA_002501855.1 Candidatus Nitrosopolaris nunavutensis | reverse complement strand
CAAATAATCTTCCTCTTCCAACTAGTATTTCGCTATTATTAATTGAGAAGTTGAACATAGAATTCTCTCTTAAATCATTACTATTGCAGATTTTATGGAGCATGGTGACAGACCAAGGAAGAAAAAGGTTTTATATGTGCCACCATTTTGATGGAAAATATGTTGAAGACCCCCCAAGGAGAAGGGTGGAACACTTGCCTCGGATGGAACAGAATGCCTATAAATGTAATCAAGTCTGAAAAGCCTTAGAGTATGGCAGATCGTTATAATAATGCTAACTAGATAGCATTATGACAGACCCTGTTAATGCTAACTAGATAGATACGCATATAGGGCTTGTACAATAGCGGCTGTATAGGATACGAGGTTTATTGCTAGTGTGGACACATGTTGTGAAATTGTGTTATGTTCGGCTCAGTTGAATTATGTTGTATACCTCGCCATCCTTTATTGCTACAGAGATGGCATAAAGGATGAAGTTGACAGATGCAACAAGAGATTATTATCGAAAGCTCGCGAAAAATGCGGGCTATCGTAGTAGATCTGCATACAAACTGCTTCAGCTAAACCGCTCTTACGGTATTTTTAGGCCACGACATGCTGTAGTGGATCTCGGCTCCGCACCGGGAGGGTGGCTTCAAGTAGCAAAACAACAAGTTGGTGTTGACAGCTTGGTAGTCGGGATAGATACCAAGCAAGTACAGCCATTGGAAGGCGTCACGATTTTGCGAGGTAGCATCGATGACGGTAAAATAATAGATACAGTTCTCAAATTAGTCGGGGGTAGGGCAGATATAGTTTTATCAGATCTGTCTCCAAACGTAAGCGGTATATGGGACTTGGATCATAGTCGACAAATCTCCCTCACAAGGAGTGCCTTGGCTGCGGCTATTAAGATACTGAAAAGACGCGGCACCTCAGTTTTCAAAGTTTTCGAAGGAGAGTTACTTAATGGATTGAAGGAGGAATTGAAAAATCACTTTCAACGAGTTTATATTAATAAGCCCAAAGCAAGTAGACAAAGAAGTAGTGAGCAGTATATCGTGTGTTTCGGCTTTGAACCTGATTTATGTCTCGACATTCAGGATCATACATAGACATCCTACTTCTAGCATTGCCGTTTGGCGATTCGGTAGGACACTCATCCTTCACTCGACTTGTCTTCATCGTACAGCAACTTTAGCTCTTCAAAGCTTAATTTGGCACCAGCCTCAAACTTCTTCTTTGCGGATTCCTTAACTTTGAACAGGGCATCGTCTCCAGGTCGATAACCATATTCCTGACGCTGCCTTTTCCTCCACTGTGCCATAGCATCTAGACGCGAATTTACGCTATCTAAAGTCGAAAGGAATTCGTCATAATCCTTAAGGCAGCTTTGGTGTTCCGCAGCTTGCTGTCGTTTAGACACAAATAGTTTGTCTATTTTATTGTGAGTATCAGCAATTTTGGTCTGTAGCGTAGTGACTTCGTTCTCAAGAATTTTTAGTATTTTTTTAATCTCTTCAGCTTGTGCGTTGAGATCAATTAACTGTTCGTTCACAGTGCGTATGGCTTTTATTGCTTCAAGCTTCATGGAAGCATCGTTCATTACGGATAAGGCTTCATTCTTTTGTCGTTCATTCTTGTACCTTTTTTCATCAACTAATTTCTGGCTTGACTCAAGAATCCTAACCAGATCAACTTCATTGTCGGAGGGAAGCCGAGTTCCCATTATACTAACAAAATTTTTGGACTTTGAAATTTTTTCACTAATCGTAAGTAATTGAGAGTTGCTAGAATTCATGCCTGTCCGAATCTGGGCCAATCTTGTTGTCATGTTAACGACCTTATTTTTCTCATGCTGGATATTCTCATTTATCAGCCGAAATCGATTTTTTTCGATATCGATAATTTTGTCAGTCAAGTCCTTTATCTTGTTAAGCTGACTACGTTTCAAAGACAGTAAGTCATCCCAGTTCAGTGATTCTAGATCGTGAACTGGATTTTGATCTACAGAGCTCAAACCGGGTCGCTTACCTTGCTACATATGGTTGGGAAGCCATGACATAAAAATATACTGGAAAAGCAATGTGACGGTCCTATTCTTGGGTCCAGTTCCTCGGACATATCTTTCTTACAAAGCTTGGAAACCAGGCAGAACTGGAGTTGAAACTCGGCTGACACCTCTTCGTCAATAATCGGAATGAATATTTCTCATAATGGGCACAATACAGTTAGATTTTGTCCCAGTAAGAAACCAAAATACAGCTATTCTTATATTCAAGCACGAGGATTTATGTCAAGTTGGCAACACAAGCTTATTGTGTGAAATGTAAAGCAAAACGAGATATGAAAGATGAAAAGCAGGTAACTATGAAAAACGGTCAAGGCGCTATCTCAGGAATATGCACCGTATGTGGTACAAAGATGTTCAAGATAGGCGGTGGTGGCAAAAAAATTGCTAAGGCCAAAGCAGCTAGCAAGACACCAACTACAAGAACCGCAAAAGTAAAAGCAAAATCGACCAGCAAGAGGAAGTAACAAAGGCGCTTAGTATGAACTATTTGTTTGCAGTAGAAGGAGTAGGATGAAATGTTCGTCTACTCCAATTTTTATTTTTGTTATCCAACAACTGTGAATACCTATACTGATTCTTATTATATCTATCACACTAGTTATATCTTTTCATCCCTTCATTAGGCACCGACTGAAATAAATGTATTCGGGAAAGGCTATCACAATAGCAGGAATTTTGATCGAGCACGACAGAAAACCGATACTTAAAGCAGCCCAGTTACGATATAGAGAAATAAACTATATCATAAGGAACTCTTGTTCAGCTTCAATTAATTTATCCTTGTTACCACATAAATGTATTAATTCTGATAGTTTTTTTTGGGGGGTACCAGCCTTTAACGCTGCTCGTGCGATCTCGACGCCTTCTTTTAGATCCTTCGCAATTTTCCCGATCACTAGCGCGGCCGCAGCGTTCAGCGCGGCTATGTCTTCTTTTTCGGGGCTAGCGAGGCCATATATAACTCGGAGTGTATCTCTTATTGATTCTTGTCCAGAATGTATTAACAGTTGTTCTGGCTTAGCAACTACTACATTTACATCCTTTGGATGAAATCGAAATCGTTTAATTTTTTTGTCAACTACCCGGATAATATCGTTTTCACAGGTGTTGGAAAGCTCATCAAAACCATCGTAAGAATGTACGACCATCAGTTCATCAAGCTCAGAATTTTGCATTGCAACAGCAACTGTTTCGAGTAATGCGGGCTCATAAACTCCTATAAGTTGACCGGAAAGATTTGTGCAGGGATTGCTTAATGGTCCTACAATATTAAAAGCAGTTCTTATGCCTATGGATTCTCTTGCAGACGCAACATTGCGCATCGTCGGATGGAATTTTGCAGCATAAAGAAAACCAAAACCTATATTCTCGATGGCCTCACATATGATATCAGGAGAAGTATCCAAGTCCATTCCAATAAATTCTAAAAAATCTGCACTGCCACAGAATCCCGAGACAGATCTATTTCCGTGTTTTGCTACTTTACAGCCTGCTGCGCACGCTATGAGCGCAGCAGCGGTACTGATGTTGAATGATTTTATCTTATCACCTCCGGTCCCGCATGTATCAATCAATTCGCCGGTGATGTTTGGTGTAATCTTAATAGCATTCCTCTTGACAGCCTGAAGTATCGTCGTAATTTCCTTAGGCGATTCGCCCTTCATCCGAAGCGCGACCAAGAATGAGGCAATGGACGACTCCGAAGCGTCGCCTCCAAGAATCAGATTCATTGATTTGCGGATTTCGTCTTCAGATAGATTAATTCTAGACACTAGTTTCCGGACCATGGGGCGCAGATCGGTGAATGTCTCTCCGTTCACTCATCTCTTCACCATAGAGATGAAATTGAGAAGAATTTTCGGTCCTTGTTCCGTTAAAACAGATTCGGGATGGAATTGGACCCCTTCTATCAAGTATTGTCTGTGTCTGATCGCCATAATTTCACCATCGTCAAGCGCCGTTGCTGTAACTTCCAGACAAGGGGGAATTTTCTTATCAGCCACCAAAGAATGGTAGCGGGTTGCCTTAAATGGGTTGCTTACCTGATCAAAAAGTCTTCCGGAGTTGTATTGAATAATACTTGTTTTTCCGTGTCTGACTTTTCTGGCATTGACTACTTTCCCGCCGAATGCGTGCACTATTCCTTGGTGTCCAAGGCAGACTCCAAGGATGGGTGTTTGTGGTCCAAGCTCAGCTATAATGTCCGTACATACGCCAAAGTATCTCCTGTCTGCGGGGTGGCCTGGGCCAGGAGAAATGACTATCGCATCAGGATCCATAATTTTGACCGAATTAACGGTAACCTTCTCATTTCGAATGACTGTCGGTTCGGTCTTTAATTCGCCTAGTCGTTGTGCAATATTATATCC
>DAOM01000255.1:0-13704 GCA_002501855.1 Candidatus Nitrosopolaris nunavutensis | reverse complement strand
ATATTATATACAAAAGAATCATAATTATCTACGACAAGGACCCTCATTTTATATTGACCTCAAATCGAAAGCGTACCTAGTCAAAACACAATTTTCGCTGCCGTACGTACTCCTGAAATTATATTTAAACCTAGTTCAAGATGGGCGCTGCTAAAAAGCAATCTTGTGGTGTATTATTGATTTTGTGCAATACCGATTTATTGAGTAAAAAAATGCGATATGCGTACATAAAAATATGCGCTCGCTAGTGGCAGGAAATATATATAAAATGTTGAAAACCACATTCATCTGAAAAATTAGCTGTTAGTGAAGTAGATTGGTTAAAGTTTTTGTGAATGGGTATGGCAATATTGGGCGTCGTCTAGCGACTATGCTCTCTGCAGACAAAGAAATTCAATTCCTCGGCGTCGCGAAATATACCGCCGACGAGAAGACAAGAGAGGCGCTAGACAGCAAATTCGATGTATATGTCCCCAAACATAATCTGAAACAATTCAGAGATAGTAACTATGAGATATCTGGAACTGTGGAAGAAGCTGTAGAGCAAAGCGACATAGTTGTAGATGCGGCTAAAGAAGGCGGAGGGTTCGACAACAAAAAGAGACTATATGAGCCTATGAAAAAAGCAGCTATCTTTCAAGGGGGAGAAGATAGACACGGTGCCCACTCGGTAGCGGATATGATTCATAATTCGAGGGTAAATTACGCAAAGGCCAGCGGTAAAATGTATGTTATCCAAGGTAGTTGTAATGTGTCAGGTATGGGCAGAATAATGCAGCCCCTGGCTGAAAAGTTTGGGGATGAAATTGAAAGGTACGACGTAACCATCGTCAGAAGATGGGCAGATCTTGAGGATTCGAAAGAGGTGCGAGATTCAATCGAATGGGATGAATCTCCTCATCATCAAGAGGATGTTAAAGATTTTATGCCAGCAGCAAACCTGTTCGTAGAGGCATACAAAGTCCCATCCAGGATGATGCATCTCCATCAAATGTTAATCCGATTCAAAACAAAGGCTCCTGCTAAGGATACTATTATTGAAGCATTCAGCAAGGAATTTGGAGTGGCAATATTAAAATCCGCCAAAGGAACTGCCGACGTAAGAAAGAAAGCTTTGAACCTGGGTTTTCAATATGGTGATACAAACATGGTACATATCCATCAAGAAGCGTTAAGAGTTCAAAATGATGTTCTCAAGATTTTATACACAGACGACCAGACAGGTATGGTTATCCCTGAAAATCATTTGCTGCTGCAATCGATGGTCTTTGGACGTTCTAGAGAGCAGGCAATTAAGAAAACAGACACATTATTCCAAATAAGCAGAAGAACAAGGATACTGGAAGAAGAATTCAAGTAGCGTTATCGATAGTTGATCTTCCTTTTCTTTTTCGTGTTCGATTTAGCTTTAGCAAAAAGAATGTACCACATCTTATAATTGCTAATCTTGATAAAAATTCGACTCCTGCTAAACTAGCTCCCATAAAGTCTATCGCAGCACGAATTAGAGTATGTCATAACTCGCTTTCTTGATAATAACAATAGCATCACTGTCCTCTCGACAAGGGAGCCCGCTTTATTCTCGATATTGTTCCCGGTACTTTTAGCACAATAGGTCATTGCCGGAAATGTAGCTTCTCTCGTTAATGAATAAAAAACTAGCTTGTCAATTCCTGCAGAATCATCTCTGTTTAGGAGATTATCACTTACCAGCATTTTCAAGTGATTATAATAGGTCTTGGGAAATATACTCCGCTCAGGGTTTTTTCTATTGTTCTTTTGAGGTCAGCAGAACTAAGAGAATCAGAAACAGATAGTCCATTTATGATGGCAATATCAACATCATATTTTAGACCGTTATCTGCAGGTGGCTTTCTTATCCCATTATTATCATCAAAGATAATTCAAACCACCGGTCAAATTAGCAACGCAAGCAGCGGAACATGCCAGAATAATGGTACTCATCCGTTGTCATTAATTAAGCCCTTCATTGAGGCTCGCCGCACACTAACAACAATATCTTTTTTCTTTTTTTTGGGTCCTAATAGCTAATGAGTGTCCAATGCCGGGATAGCTCTGGTTAAAATTAGCGGTAAAGATTTATCTAGTATATGCTGAACAAGTAAATAATGCAAATAACGATTCTATTATTTGCAATAACGGTAACGACGGTAGTAACGATATCAATCTTGTCGATTCCAACAGCAATGGCCTCAATCTTGCGAATAAATACGCCAAACCAAGGCCAAAAAGTACCGGCAGGTTCCTTTCTCCTGGTAACAGGGACATCAATGCCATCAAACGCAACCCATACAAAATGTAACGTTCAAGTACAAACGAATCAACACGGATACAAACCCGTTAGTCCTCTCGGTCCTGCTGGAACATATACAACATGGAAAGGTACAACAAGCGAGCCGTTCAAAGTAGGAGTCAATCATGTAGAAGGTCAACTGTTATGTTTTGGTGCTAATGGTACGCAAACCTAATCAAACATTTCGTTCGCAATTTCACAGGAATACAAGCCAATTCGGGTGTTCCAATAACGTACACGTTACAGCATTAGGCCACAATAATAAGAGATTTGAGGGCACCAAATAAAGCAATAATTTCATTGATTGAATTACAGAGATAGCCGGGGACCTGTGAAGTACGCCCTCGGGAATGCAGTATGATCCATTCAAGTACTGATATATCATCCATACAAAAAAAGCGAATGCTAATTACACAGTATTGTTTAGCGTTATTGTTTTTCCCGCGCCAATCTGACGACGGATTATCATTAAGCAGTGTATATATCAAGGCTTTCGGCATCCCTATATTCGCCAAATCGAATAGAATGAAGTCATTCAGCTCGGACAAGTCCTATCTAAAATCAGAAACGGGCATTCTGGAAAAATTATAAGTCTATTCATTCAAAGTATAATGCGATAGTAAATGAAGAAAGACTGTGTCATTTCAAGAATTGAAGCCTCTCAAGACGGAAGCCCTTACGTTTATGTCACATTTGCTGATCCAAATGATTACAAGCCAGGCGCCGAAAAGCCGCAAAATCCTTTTGGTACGAATATGATGGCATTTACTTCCCCAGAGGACATGATGAAGAATTTGCCAAATGCAATAGCAAATATTTCTAATGCCATGGGCGGAGGCGGCCCCCCGACCGATTCCCATACATTCAAAATCAGTATGAGGGAGTACGAGGATATGGCCATAAGAGTGGGCGATAAAATTACCATAGAAATTAAGAAATCAGACAGCAGTGGAATTTAGCGGTCCCTAGCCCAATCGTATAGGTGCTCTATCATCTGTACAAACAAATAAAATTATTGTTATTGTGGCGGCGATCTTCATTGACTAAGATGTCTATGTTGCCAGCAACATGCTTTTTCTCTTATTACTGATTATACGTCCTTACTACCATCTTCTTAGTATTAATCTTAATTTCTTGTCAATAAGTATGTGGTACTATTGTAAATAATCCCATGCTCCTGTTCTTATTCCTGAAGAAACCATAGTATATACAATCGACTTTATACGTCTATCAGGATATTCAATGAGATGCTGTATTTCTTCAAAAGTCGGTGCTCTATCATTCGCGGACTTTCTTACCCGGCCCATACCACGAGCGATTTTTTTCCAGCCTAAGACAATATCGTTCATTTCGCAAAATAGCTTCGTAGCTCTATAGTAATTTTGTATTGTGGATATTGATATCTCGCCACGTTTTGCCCTGTCATTCTGATAAGATATGAATTGAATCAGACTATTCTGAATCCATTCCGGATTTCCTTTTGCATTCCTTCGGAATTTATTCACTTGCTCTTGCAAGACGCCGCCAAAACCCAGGAAATCAAGAAACATCTTGAACCGTTTCGGATACTGCCTTTTTGATTCTGGAGACTTCAATGCATATAGAAAAACGGCCATTGGATCCTCAGCGATAGGAGTGGATAACATGTTTCATTGTAATAATACAAAATGGGCCTAGATAAATGGACAAGATTGACGCGGGCTCGGAGGGATTTGAACCCTCGACCTGACGCTTAGGAGGCGTCCGCGCTATCCATTGTACGCCCGTTATCATGTTTACCGAATTGAACGGTCTGCGCTACGAGCCCCATTTTTTCAACTTCCGGTCCTACAATTTAAATATTGACAACGCTTCTTCTAGTTCATCAAGGAGACTGATGTAACTTAATGGAACTAGTCTTCAGGTCCTTGTTAAATGTTATTTGAGAGCAAGCCCGTATTTCCAATTATTTTTTTCCATATCACTGATAAATCCAAGTAACAGGCGTTCAAGTATATGTAGAGTTTTGTCACCCTTTGACCGGCTCGCATGCCGCGGGGCACCTGTAGCCCCAGTCTTAGTTAGCTCGCTGAATCTCCAGTATATCCTTACGTTCCGTGGTAGCTTAGGAATCGTTTTCTTGGGCGCGTACTTCATGTCTACCAGATCGGGCCGGACTGATAACATAACCGAAGTCTCAGCCTCTCCGCCGTGACCGAATCCAGCCCATTCGCCAAATAGATTTTTGGTCTTCCCCACAAGGATCCACCATGCCTCAAGGCACGCTATCACTACGTTAGGATATCTATCTTTAATAGTTCTTGCAGACGATTCTATAGGTGCGATATTGCCGTCGTGTCCATTTATTATGAGTATTCTGTTAATGCCGTTTTTGATAAGACTTGAACATATGTCTTCAATCGCCATAATCATTGTACTTGGCTCCAACGTTATCGTCATCTGAAAGTCGCTGTGATGTGAGCTAACTCCGTAGGGAAAAGCAGGTAGCACCAACACATTCCCTGCTCGGGCCGCAACACGTTTCGCCAATTCCATAGGAACAAAAAAGTCAGAGCCAAAAGGCATGTGGTCACCATGATTCTCACATGCACCAAAAACGAGCATAGCTACTGTCTTACTATTTAGATTTTTTCTTAATTGGATTGCGTTCATCTCTTCTAGTATACGAGGGAATCCATTGATCACTTCGAATTCTTGTATACTACGGAAGATACCAGTTTAAATTTTTTGAGCGTTGTCCACACAAAATGAAGGTCCAGGGAGGTTGTGTGGGTAACGAGTTTTTCCGCCTTTGTACGAATTATAAGTATTCCACCAATCAAATAGATTAATGTTCTGCCTAGACAGGTACCGTCCCGGCAATTGTTAATCGAGTAATGGTGAGCGCAATTTAGCGCCTGTAATCAATAAGCTATGTATCGAGATGCAAAAACGCTCTAAATTGTAAACCTCTCTATCTTTCCTGTTTCAATTATTCGTAACACCCTTTTTTTTATTTCGTCCAAGTCCATTTCGAAGTATAATCCCTTAGCTTGTGATAGCTTCTCCATCGCTCTGCTCAGTATGGCAATGCAAATGCTATATTCATCTTTTTGGTAATGAACGAATGCAGCAGCAATCAAAATGATTCCATTCAGCAGGTCCCTTTCCTCATGATGAGTGTTTTTCCAGACAGATTCAAGAGCTTCGTGAGCCCCCCAATACTTTTCATCATTGAATAAATCCTTTGCTTTGAGGATTGCTTCATGCTTTCCCATTCGTTTTTCCACTAAATGTTCATATTCAGATATTGGCGAAATTGTGGCAAATCTTCGGAGAACCTCTTCCATACTGATGTTTTCAGGAACGCTTGTGTCAAACTCGACATGTCTGCTTGCAACACGAGTATCTCGTACAATGACTCCAATATCGGATACCAGGCTCCGAGCTGTCTTGAGTAGCCAATTGGCCTCTCTTGAGATATATTTCACATTTTCCAAATGAATAATGTACCTTTGCATGATGCACAAAAGTCCTTTAGACCAAGCACTCACCTACACACCTATAACAGATATCGCAAGAAAAAAAGTATGCTGCACCCTAACCATTTATTGAGTGGTTGTGAATACGTAAGCAGTATCAAACGTCTGGTCGTTAGTCCAACAAGTAGGTAAAGTAATACATTTTTTTATCTTGAGGTCATACATTTCGATAATTTTACCCCATCCCCATCCGGTCTTATCTCTCGAATATTTTTTCATTATGTGGCTTCCCATAAAATTGAATCCGGCACATTCTCTTAGCTCAGATATTTCCATGATACGGGGAATCGCAAAGCTTGCAAGCATGTCACCCCATTCCGGCAATCCCGAAATAAAGAACATAGGTCTTGAAAGATGAAGCGAATCGTATGCAAATTTCGTGGCATCGCCTTGATGTATCTCGTATTCAACGTCAGTTAAAGCAGAAATTTCATGCTGGAGGCTTGTAAGTTTGCTATCAATTTCTATCCCGACCGACCTAAGCCCTAATAACTTGCCACAGTATGCAATTCTACCGTCCCCAGACCCTATATCAACAATATCTTTGAAGCCTAATAATTTGGCTTCTAATGCTAAAGCGTAGGCAGATAGCATCCACGTGGGGTAAAAGGGCTGGTAATTTGCATCATATTTTTTCGTATCCAACCAGTAATCGTTGATATCACCGAGGTAAGCTCTACACGGTATATCAAATACATGTATATCCTCGGATTCAACATAGATGGGGTTGCAGTTCACAAAATCGTTTATACGCAATAACGCTTGTTCAGCCATCGGTATTAGTGTAGAATACGACAACGGTATTACCTCTCTGACAATGCTTCGGGTAGCGTGATGTTTGATAAATTCATTTTTCAATTTTACAATACCGTGTGTGACTGAACAGCTCATTTCAGAAACTTCACCTATTCAATAAACGGATTCAGCACTAGGTCTCAATCCTCTTTTGAAACTCGTACGTCCACACGTTTTACAACGGTAGAGCCTCTTACGCTTGTACGTATAAACTACCTCCTCTTCCTCAATAACATCATGTATCGTCCTTATCATACATCTATCGCAGAAACGCTTTTCCGGAGTTGTCAAAAGCTAGCTACATTCCCACCTGATTGCATTTATGAATCTAATCGGGCTGGTCTTAGCATTAGTTTCTTCGCATATCTCGGTACATCGAAAAAGGCGAGAGCAGCCACTAGTGGATGGAGAATTTGTGTCGTAGAGAATTTCCTTATATGCCGGTGTATGGTTTGTTTGCCTCACTCTACTTGCAAATGTAGTTTCTGTGCGAGTAATTTCGGCACTTCAGCTGGTCGTTTCGCAACTGGCACACCTGCCTTTTCAAATTTCATAAATTTTGATTCTGCTGAGCCATAGTTTCCATAGACGATCGCACCAGCGTGTCCCATTCTCTTTTCTTTTGGTGCAGCTCTCCCAGCGATATACGCGATAACAGCTTTGGGGAATCTTGTTTCGATCAAATAATCTGCAAGTAGTTCTTCAGCATCACCGCCGATTTCGCCTACGACTACCACCGATCGAACATCATCTTTATTCCTAATCATGTTAAAAGCTTCGATTAGATTTGTTCCGTTTATGGGATCGCCACCTATTCCAAGACATAACCTCTGTCCGAATCCCGACTTGGTCAAGTTATAAGAGACCTCATACATTAACGTGCCGCTGCGTGAAAACACTACCGTGTCACCTGCCTTAAAGGGTTGTGCCGGCATGATACCAACCTTCATAACTTGGGGGACGATTACGCCAGGCGTATTAGGTCCCACCATTTTTGCTCCCTTTGTCTTCGCGTACTCTAAAACTTTTATTGAATCTCTTATTGGTACATGCTCCGGGACAGCTACCAATAATTTTATCCCACTATCTAGGGCATCTTCTGCGGCGTTAAGGAAAAAAGATGCAGGTACAAACATCCCAGAAATTTTTGCCCCTGTCGATTTAACAGCTTCAGCCATATTGTCAAATACAGGAATTCCTTCAAAGGTCTGGCCTCCTTTGCCAGGAGTGACACCAGCCACAATATTTGTGCCATAGGCGGTCATTAATCTAGAATGGGTGGAACCAAAGCTCCCAGTTATTCCTTGAATTATGACAGGTTTTTTCTTGTAATCCTCATCTTCTTCCCTGCCGACCAATATCTCAAATATGTCGTATTCTTTATCCACTATTTTCTCTCCTCTCTATCACGAAACTTGGTCAACTACCTCATGTATGGCTTCTTCTACCGTGTCATATAATTTCGCTTGGCTTCCAGCGAGCATTGCTTTGGCTTTTTCAGATTCTGCCCCGGTGATCCTTGCGAACAAGGGTACGTCGATCAGATTATTTTTATAGGCATCCAGTATTGCTTGAGCAACTAAGTTTGTTTTTACAATTCCGCCGAAAAGATTCACCAGGATACCTCGAACCCTTCTTATTTTGCTAATGACCGTTAGCGCTTCATAAATCGTCTCAGTAGTTGCTCCACCTCCAAAGTCAAGAAAGCAGCCAGCCTTACCACCTGCATCTGTGACCATGTCAACTGTAGACATTACCAAGCCGGCCCCGTTTCCAATGATGGCGATATTCCCATCCAGTTCCACCAATGAAAAGCCGCTCTTTCCGGCTTGTTCCTCCAATTCGGAAATATGCTCGTACTTCTTTAGTTCGGCATGTCTAAACATCGCGTTGTCATCTATTATCACTTTCGCGTCTAGTGCCATCAGAGAGCCGTCACTCAACATGGCCATAGGATTGACCTCCGCTAGCTCAGCCTCTTCTTCCATAACCAATTTTGAGAGCTTCATTGTAAAATCTACAAAGGCGGTTGGTGTGATGCCCATTAAACCTAATTTCTGGGCTGCGCCCTCGGCAATCTCAGGAGATAATCCCTCTAAGGGGATATCAAATATTACCTTGTTGTCCACGCTTTCAATTTCTATTCCTCCTTCTGCTGACGCAATTAATGAATAGCATCTCCTGCTTCTGTTCAGAAAAAAAGATAAATAAAGTTCGCTTTTTATGTCTACCACCTCTTCAACCAAAATCCCCCGAGGCATTTCGCCTTTTACCTCCTTGTTTATGAGGTCGTCGAATTTAGGTAAAAGTTCGGAGGCGCTTTTGCATTTTAAGATTGCACCTGCCTTGCCCCTTCCGCCGACCGTAAGTTGCGACTTTAATACCACCGGATATCCGAGTTTGGTTGCGGCCTGAATGGCTTCATCCCTATAGTTAACGAGAGATGCTGCCGGGACTGAGATACCGTACTGCGACAAAAGTTCCTTTCCTTGAAATTCAAGCAATCTCATGTAAGCGCAGAGGACATTCAAATGCGCTTATTTATAATCCTATTTTCTTCGGCGCTTTAAGTTGCGAGGGTGTGGCGATTGGTATAAACCAATTTTTTAGAGTAGGTGTAAGCTAAGACATATTGCTCCACTCAAACAGTTAGTAATCCAAATTTGATATGCCTGAACGCAGATATCTCAACCAGATCTGCATACTTTCACTTCACATTCTTCTTTCATACGTGGGTGGTGATCAATGAGATACCTAGGTAACTTATTTGAACGCTACAAATGGAATCATCGTAAATAACCCGCGCGTGACGCGTCGTAATCCAAGAAATTTGAAAATTTATATACAGTTGTCCCGAAGTACGAATATGCACACGGCAACATGGCTGATAGTCCTGACGATGATTGTGGTTGGATCAATCCCGGTCTTGCTAATAGCGTTAACAACGACGCCTCATCCAAAATTGTTACTGGCTACGCAGCAAGCCCCACTAATTCTCAGGGCGTTACACCATTCAAGCATACTTTAGAGATTGGAGTCAGTCCGAGCAATTAGTAAATTTACTCAATTGCTTTGAATTTGGATGAATAAAATACCTTGTGAGGTTTTCGAAATTACTTTTGAACATTCGTAATTTTGGCGTCCTCCCCTGGTTCTGAGTACCAATCTCGCAGTCAGCATCGTCTCCCACCTTTGGGATCCAAATAACCATTTATCCTTCAATACTTGTCATGTTGATGCTCTCCCCCTGCCGCGTGGTAAATGCGCGTTGTTTGCTATCTATTTTGTATCCATGTTATGACCACAAAACTTTTGTATTAATGCCGGTCAATCACACCGTTTGGCAAAACGTCAATTCACCATAGACACGGGGAGAGAAAAAATTCCTGTGGAGGGGCATGCTCATAAGAACGTAGCAGTTAAATATTTAATGAGAAGACGTAGATCCTTATTAGGAACCAGGGATCCCCAAAAAGTGGATACACTCTATTCCAGTCTGCCGACAAATATCAAAATTATTGGTAAACAACTAACTCATGAATATAAAATAAATTGGGAGAGAGTTGGTTCAGCAGAATTTGAAGGATCGCGTTTCGTTTTCACGATGGATGAAGAACAACTCCAAAATGGTGATTCTATTCACAATCTGCCCACCGTAGCAAACATGGAGTAAGTAAAGAATAGAGGAACTCACACTCCACTGTAAGAGTTACTCATCAAAAATCTTTCATCCCTGACGGCTATGCCTATGTGGATTATGACGTCTGAGTTAAGGTTTGGGTTTAGACAAACGAGGAGTAGTCATGGTAACCTTGGAGTACATCACAAATCGTAACCGAGGCCTGGGTCGCAGTTAAATAGGAAAGTCTGTTAACAGCCACTCAGTAATACAGACTTGTGTCCAATTCTATTCTGCCCTTCAAACACAGTGACGCAGGAAGCCGCTGGACGAGGTTTCACGCGGAGAAAAAAGGCATCCGAGTATTTGGAATAGCGGAAAGCTTCAAGAAATCCTGCGCGACTTCCACACTTGCCGGGGTAGTAATGCGCCGGGATCTGATAATTGATGGTATGGTTTTTGGTACCGTCACGATTAGAGGCAATGATTCTACACAAAACATCTTGACCATGATTAGGTCATTAAAAAGGAACGACGTTAATTGCATAATGCTTCACGGCCTTATTATTAGCATGTACAACATAATACACGGGGAAGAAATTAGAGAAAAGACCGGTGTCCCAGTTATTGCGATAACATTCAAGGACTCGGAAGGACTTGAAGGGACTATACAACGTCATTTTCCCAACGACTCGAAGCCAAAATTAGAACAATATCGTAACCTAGGACAGAGAGATCAAATTCTCTTAAAGACTGGTAAGTTTGTCTTTCTGCGGTACTGGGGGCTAAGCTCAAAAGAAGCCTCCGCGATAGTTAATTCGTTTACCCTCCAAGGTTCTATTCCAGAGCCGATCAGAATAGCAAAACTTGCTGCGCGTGCCAGTATCCGTAGAAGTAGTCGATAATTTTAATAAGTTTCAGTGAGTCAGGCAACCTGATTATCAGCGTAGATAGATCAGGATAAGAAACAGCTGGTGTAGCCTTTAATTCAGAGTGGGACAATACACAGGGTAAATACCTGCGGCCAAGTTTCGAAAAAAGTTCGTTCAATACGTTGTATGCCATGAAAAATGGATGCAGTCTTATATGAATAGTAATAGAAGTAGAATCTCCACTTAATTTTCTAGATTTCAATTCTGCTTATTATCAAGATAGACAAATTGGTATAATAGTTGCTGTCTATAAACACCACGCAGAAACTCTTCTGTAGAACAAATTTATTTTCGACTAATGAACACTAGAACCAGGACTTGTTCGATAAAAGCAAACGGGCACTTTGCGGTGGTAAGAGCAACCAAATTTTTGGGCTAAGTCCAAACTTAGCCGTCATACTCGTTCTAGTTGCACCCATTCTCTTTTCGATGATCGCCTATCCTAGTACGTTTAACCTGTCATGGAATGAAGGTCGGGGAGGATTCTTATTCGCTCTGGCCTTCATTTCAGCAGAAATATGGGGACTCCAACTCAATGTTTATAGAAAAAAATACTACCTTGTGATCTGCCTATCTGCTCTTACAATTGGATATTTTATTGCATTGCCCCTGGGACTTAGAGATTCGATAATATCCGCCGCGCCATTCTACAAGGTCCAACTTGTCGATAGTTGGACTTGGATGTGGGACTTTCTAGTAATGGCTATCTACGTGCTTTCGTCGCAGATTGTATTATTTGGAAAAAAATGGCATAAAATCGCTTCCGCAGGGGCGATTTATCTAGCGGGTAGTGCCTTGATTCTTTCGCTTGATGCATTCTTCCCATATGACAGTCTGGGACCGCTACAAATCATTGTCCCTTCTTACCTGCAGATAGATCAGTGGGTCATTAGACTCATTGATAGCCATTTGATGAGTCTGGGGCCAGGCGTTCCGGCCACCGCGCAAGGTAATCTCCTAATGTTAAACGGCTTGCATGGACATTTTGCGCTAAAGGTATTCTGGCCATCTGCTGGCGTCCACAGTATGATTATTTACAGTCTAGTGATGCTTGCCTTCCTTCTCAAGATGGATATCCCAATCGGGAGGAAACTCGTCTACTTTGGGCTTGGAGTTATAGGAACTGCTTCTGTTAATGTAATACGCATAATATCGTTGTCATTGTTTGCGTTGATAATAACTACCAATGTTGCGGAATGGGAGACATTTCATTCCCTTGCAGGCGAGATTATGTTTCTTCCCTGGTTGGGGATCTACCTTGCTAGTGTCGTTTCTCTTGAGAGTAAAAGGGCCAGAAATGAGGCACAGCTATGCAACACCTCGAGTATCTCAGCTGCTTCGGCTGCTGATGATGCTTCTTCAGAGTCGACGGGATCACCGTAGTATAATGTCGTCAAGACAACAGACCTGTCGAATAGATATATAATGAGATCCAGTATCGCAGTTTGATCTGAGTTACTCTTCAAATCAGACACTTTATCCTCGGCGCTCTGACTTTAACTAGTCTGGTTTCGATATTTTAGCTACGGTTCTCGCTCTTCCACTCAACGGATCCAGAATTAATTTTACAGTTTCGGTTAGATGTGATATTATCGACAGAGCCCTATGTTTTTGATAGTTCAGGACATGCATTTCAGAGCTGCTATTCACCCACATTAGAAAAATAAATATACTCTCTTGGTTACGTTCAAGGTAGTTCGTTTTACATTCCTTAAGCGATTTAATAGACCTTATGAATAATGAAACATACAGAACTAAATCGGGGCAATCCACCCCCCGAAAAATGAAATGAGGGGACGTTGTTGGAGGTAATTCCTCTACTGCTTTTAGATAAGTTTTTGTTTTCAGATGTTGCTATACTCTCTTCAAGTTGGAATATCCTGTTACGGTTCAGTCGGATGGCGTTAAATTGAAACCAGAAAAGATGATCATTAATCAGTTATATCATTGTCTTTTTGAAGACAAAGTTTTTCTATTCTACAAAGACGAAGAAGAACTGCTTCACTGCTATGAAGTCGAAAACGCTGACGCTGTAAGAGAAATTTCTGCAAACCCATCTGACATTGAAACAATATTGAAAAAATATTCTCAGAACGAATAACATGTTATCAATCAACAAACATTATATTCCAGCGCAAGGGATAAATCCTAAACCAATGTCAACTAGCAACCCACCTACTGGACATAAAGCAAGCAATGAGATTTTTGTAGGTAAAAAACCTCTGATGACTTATGTTACGGCTACGCTAGTTCAACTGGCTAATGAGCCGATCGTGATTATAAAGGCTCGAGGAAAGAGTATTACCAGAGCCGTGGACGTCGCACAGATAATCGTCAAGAGGATGGACATGCTAGGATACAAAATTGGCCCCGTAAAGATAGGATCTGAACCGGTGCAGTCTCCGGACGGAAGGCTGCGAAATGTTTCTACCATAGAAGTCTCGATTTCACGCGCAAGATAACATACATAGCACGAATTTGGTAAGGACCACCACTAACATTAACAGCCTTTCTTGGACCTGA
>DAOM01000119.1 GCA_002501855.1 Candidatus Nitrosopolaris nunavutensis | reverse complement strand
GACAATGCAATATATCGTAAAAGTAGCAAATAAAGCCGACTCCCATTCCGTCTGCGAAAGTGATAGACCTTAACTCAAATCGTAAAGTTGCACCCGTTGAATGGACAAGTGGCGAATTTATTGATACAACGCATATTTTTTTGATACACAGAAATTGACATTAATTGAATTAGTCCTAAAGAACGCCTATTTTTATATGGATTGGGATAAAGTCAATAAGACGTGGAAATATGATATATCTACAGACCCAGATAAGTTAAAGAAAAATATAATATTTTGAAGAAACTCTCCACTTTACTCATTAAATAGGGACGAGAGAACATGTATGTTTTGTGTTTTGTGGCACAGTTAGAAGAACGGATAAAGGCATTAGAAGAGAAGGTGCGATAAACCTACTTTTCACGTAATTCACGATAGGTCAGCATGTAATGGTTGGTAGATATCTAATTGAGATGTTCCGGGAGGAATTACAGAGCTACATCCAGTTTACGCGATAAAGATTATGCCCTAAATTTATTACTGTTTCAACAAAGTATGCATGACAAATGACTGCAAAGCTGTTATGTGAGTTATTTAGAGACCCGGCCAAATCTCTTCACATTGAAATCCTCAAGGTGAGTGAGTCAAAAACATATATTCCACCATAAAATTTCCTTAAAACAACTTGAACTACCATTTCTGGATAACTACGAAAATCTTTATTGTTGTTACACTTACAGTTGTCATTTCTCAGTATATAATACTCAGCATGCTTCCATTTTCTCTACATGAAGCAAAAGCTGTCAAGGATAAAACCCCTCCTTCTAGTTCCCTTCATGCGCCATCTTCAAAGGAGGGAAATACAATTTCGCCTTCGTCTCCTGCTCAATCGAGTAATGGTTCCTCTAGTGGTTGCATCAATTATAATCCTTCCACAAGAACAATTATTGTCAGCTGTAGTAGTCCAGCTAGACTTACAGATATCGATAACAAACTCCATGATAGTAGTATTCTGGCTAAGCAATCTCCAGCTGGCACATGGTTTCTTAGCGCAAAGTTGGTCATATCTAAAGGAGCTACCTTTCACATTGATTCTACAGACACTAAATGGCTAAAAATGAATTCAAAAGTAGACCGCAGCGGCGGACCTAAGATTGGATTAGTATATATTATAGATGTATTTGGCAGTCTAAAGATTGATTTGGTAAAGATAACTTCATGGGATCCAACCACAAATAAGTATGCTATAACAAACGGGTCAAGAACTGGAAGTGGTATATTTATTTTTGGTGCTCCTAGGCCATCCATCGTAGTTGAAAATAATGCCACAGGGACTACAGATATCACCAATTCAGAGATTGCATATCTAGGCTATGAACAAGGTAAGCACAAAGGAGGTTCAGGTCTGAGTTATTATTATGGCGGTGACGGAAGTGTAATAAGGAATAACATAATACGTGAAGTTTACTTCGGTTTATACACTTTTGGTGTTGGTCATATGATTGTTGAAAATAATATTATCCGTAATAGTGGCCATTATGGTCTTGATCCTCATACAGGAACACATGATATGATAATTAGAAATAATACAGTCTACGATAATAATGGAAGTGGTATAATTTGCTCTCTGAATTGCTACAATATACTAATTGAAAATAATAAGGTTCATGGTAATGCTGGAGATGGAATAGTTTTCAGTAGAAATATGTATAATTCGATTGTAAGAAACAATATCATATATAACGAACCGACAGGAATCTCTGTTTCACAATCACATAACAATCAGATCTCTAATAACATGATATCAAAGAGTAGCGATGGAATTGACGTAAGACCTGGTTCTTCTGATAACAATATCTTTGGAAATACAATAGCCAACTCTATCTCACAGGCTATACTCATCAACAATGGTTCATCAGGAAATACGTTCTCTGCTAATAAAATAGTTAGTTCTACACCAGCAGGTTTAAAAATCGTTCAAGATTCGACATCAAAGGATAATGTATTCTCTAATAATCAAATAGTTGGAGCTGGAAGAGCAGATCTAGGAAAGCACTAATGGTTATTAAAAGAGTCGGCTATTTACGCCCATGCACACATCACAAGATATAAACTATATCGGATGAAGCTATCAAGATTAGTGTTAAATTAGCCGAATATTTAGGAATAAGTCACGGTAGCAGTGTTGGTTGCAGTTCCATAAGCAGACAATGGAGCATTCTTTATATCAAAAACATTATTGTTTGGATCATATTATACATATCCCTCTGTTGAGCGAATAAATCCACAGTTATGGTTGAAGCCATCTTGTTATAATCTTGCATGCTGTTTGTAAGATTGTGATATATAATTATAGGAATTGCATTTATCTTTCCGTTTGTATCGTATGGAATTTGACTATTCATACGTTGAACGAATTTCTGAAACTCCTCAGGAGGGCTATAATTGTGATTACTATCTACATGTCTGAAGCTATCACTCTCGATATCATATCGATTTGCATAAGTAAGCCGTTGGCTGAATATGTACCGCAATTATTCTGCGATTGTTTCAAGTAGCCGTTACAGTTTAAAAACATCAATGGTGCGCTGCCGGATCCTGCTAGATTATAATATTTAGCCACTACATTCACTATTGATGGTTTGTCAGATCCCAAGTTTAGAGGATATCCAAAAATTGTTGCATTAACGCCGTGGTTAGCAAGACATTGCTTCGATCCTCCTATTTCATAAATTAATTGGCTCGGTGATGACAATAGTGTAGGGAGATGAGCATGAGTCATAGTATGTGATTTTATATCCATTCCACCACGTTGTAATGCAGCTATGTCCTGCCAAGTCTGTCTGTCCTTTGTTTTTCCTATCCATGTACATACTTCAAAGAAAGAAGCCTTAAATCCATATTTATCTAGTATTGGCTTGGCGTATAGTATTTGGCTCTTGTACGAGCCATCAAAGCCTATCATTATCAACCCCCCCGAGGCGTCCTTAAAGAGAGTCACATTACTTTGGATCTGGTTAGTAGAACAATTGGATTACTGTAAGTGGTAAGATCTGAATCCATGCCCCTATTTTCGTAAGTTAACATTGACATATCCAAGAATTGAGGCAAAATCCTTTACCTTCATATTTTGAGATTTTGTACCTTGTAACGGTCTTGGCGAGCTAGATTATTCCAGAGGATGTAACATTCGTAGCTATTTAAACAGATAAAAAAAGTACATTTTTGGAAGCAATCATTTATTTTAATCCTTTTTCATGTTAGTCGTAAACGAGTATTGATGGTGCTTTCTTTGGCTGAAAGTAGTAGCTGCCTTCTGATTTCATAGAATTGTTTGTGTGTCTATGGTTTTAAGCTGTGGAGAATCTAGCCAGTTTGATCCAATATTAGTAAGACACAATATGCGTGGCCTCCATCTGAACTGTTTTCTAATGGAAAAAGACATTCGAATATAACGGGGATTAGTATACTGAGAACAAGACATTTAGGTAAGAATTTCCGGAG
>DAOM01000284.1:7249-7513 GCA_002501855.1 Candidatus Nitrosopolaris nunavutensis | reverse complement strand
GAGGATTGAAGAAGAGGCAGACAAGTCTAGCCTCTTGTTGAATGGAAAAAGACCTCAACGTACCTCCAAATCTGCTCGTACTCAAGAGAATATGAAAGTCCAGGGTAACAGGACTGCAGCAAAAAAGAATATCAAGAATTTAAGGGGTTATCAGAAAAAAGACCAGACAACGATGGACGTTTTCTACCGACCAGATGGAAGGAGAAAAAGGTAATTGGCTGTCAAAGATAAACGTCATCAAGAAGTTATAAAGAAAATAAAACT
>DAOM01000284.1:6824-6974 GCA_002501855.1 Candidatus Nitrosopolaris nunavutensis | reverse complement strand
CTCATGAGCGATGTCGCTGAAGATCTGATGGTGGAAAGAATAATGCCTGTTTTAGATGTACCCAAGGTAGGATATGACAATACAGTTTGGTCAGAACAGAAGAGAATGCTTACAATCGGCGGCAAGACAGTTCAAGTAAGTCCTGATAGT
>DAOM01000284.1:6252-6470 GCA_002501855.1 Candidatus Nitrosopolaris nunavutensis | reverse complement strand
ATCTAGTCATGGCCAACGCCATCAGAAAGTTGCTTGACGAAGAAATGGAAAGTACGATCAGGGGAATGTATTATGCTACACTCACTTCGGTAGGAGATGAAAATGCTAGACAAAAATTTTGGAACAGTCAGGAAAATTCTGATGACGCAATTAAAGCTATAGAATTATTGACAGCTGTTCCCCGCGAAGAATTTTCTGTTACCTCGAAGCCAAAAGGG
>DAOM01000284.1:2091-6037 GCA_002501855.1 Candidatus Nitrosopolaris nunavutensis | reverse complement strand
GCAGGGACGTCCCTTCCATCACACCCTCCCTTTTCAGGTGCAACAATCCGTCTTTCGGATCCTTCTGGAAGAGACTATATCCTGTTACCTCGAAGCCAAAAGGGATGATATCTGGTCCTATTACCCTGCGAGTGGGCGGTGATATTATCGATTGTAATCTTGGAAGTCGGGCGACATCCCAGTTAATCCCGACGAATATACGTGACGTAGAAATAGTCAATGTAAAGGCCGACTTTGTAATGGTCGTTGAAAAGGATACCGTTTTGAACAATATTCGAAAGTCAGGATTTATTCAAAAGTATAACACAATTCTAATGACTGGCTCTGGAGAACCCGACCGTGCTACGAGAATAATGGTAAAAACTCTGAATGAAGAGTGGAAAAAGCCTGTAGTTATTTTTGCTGACGCTGACCCGTGGGGACTAGGTATTGCTTTGCGTTACAAAATCGGCAGCGAGTCTCTAAGCTATGATAGCGATAGACTAGTATCTCCAGACGCTAAAGTATTGGGCATGATGTTCTCTGACATTTACGAATATAACATTCCGGAAGTTGCAAGGCTGGATGCCTCGCAGGAAGATATCAACAGAGCAAATGATATGAAGAAGAAGCCTTGGCTAAAGGATAAGCAATGGCAAAAAGAGCTAAACCTCTTCCTACAACGTAGGGAAAAATGCGAGCTGGATGCATTCTTCAAACACGGGTTCAGATTTCTAGCAGAGACATACTTACCTCAAAAACTCCGTACGGCAGGGTTAATCTGAAAGCGATCTTCTACGTGCATACAAATGTTTTAGGTAATATCCTACCTCAGTACCTTCCTATGTACCTAATTTGTCTTGTTGGCTCAGCATTTTTGGTTGAGTTTGATGTGGAGCCGATGGTGGTAGATATCTAGATAGCTCCTGGAGATCCATCACTACCCCGTAATAGCCCCTCACATTTTCAAGAGTTGACTCGAAATGTTTGCTGTTACTCGATGCCGTGGCATCAGAAATAAGCACGACGTCATACCCAATATTAAATGCGTCTCTTAGAGATGTCTCTACACAAATGGATGTATCAATCCCACAGAAAATAAGCGTGTCAATTCCTAGGCTTCTTAGCCATACCCCAATCTCAGTATCATGAAAAGCTGAATCTCTTCTTTTTATGACTATGTGATCGTCGCTGAGTGGCTTTATATCGTCAACAATTTCTGCATCCCAGGTCCCTCGGACGCAGATCGGTTTTTTCATGATCCTTTCTTCTCGTGCCTTCGGCAGGATCTTGTGTGTTCTAGTCAATAGATCAATCCCAGAAGACTCCCTGACAGCTTGGGTATAAAAAACCGGTATCGCAGCATTTCGGCATTTAGTGATTAGCTCCCGTATCTTCGGAATGACGCGTTCATATTGCGAAGTGTCCATTCCCAGAAGATCGTAAGATCCACCCTTGCTTGCAAAACCATTTTGAACGTCTATAACTATTAAAGCAGGGTTGATTTTGTATTCCCTTAGCTTTATCATGATCCCTACGTGTATCTTGTTTGGAGACTCTTTATAATACCATAAGAAAGCAAAATGTGGAGATAGACTTAAACAATATTTACTTCAAGTTACCGATTTACGAACGCCTCTAGGTTGAAGGTAAAATAGACTACTAGTACGTATATATAATTATCTAGCCATTATAAAATACTGTGCTACGCAACGATGTTCTTGGCAAGGAGGCTACGCTATACACAAGGCTGCCTTCTGGCAGACTAAGATGCACCGCATGTGCTAGGTTTTGTGAAATACCGGAGGGTAAAGTTGGCCTCTGCGGCATCAGGGGAGTAGTAGATAGCAAGTTACGATTATTTGTGTATGGAAGGGTTATTGCTGGGCACATTGATCCTATAGAGAAAAAACCGGTGACGCATTACAGGCCAGGTTCCTCAATTTTTTCTATTGCCACGACTGGGTGTAATTGGCTTTGCAAGTACTGTCAAAATTACGATATTTCGCAGCGGCGCAAGATAGAGGGTACCGAAATGACGCCGGAACAAGTGGTCGATACCGCAGTAAATTACGGCGCTGAAGGGATTGCCTATACTTATAATGAGCCTTCGATTTTTATTGAATTTGCTAGAGATTGCGGTATTGAAGCTCATAAGAAGGGCATCTTTAATATCTTTGTGTCCAATGGCTACGATACCATCGAATCAGTTAACATGATGAAGGACTTTTTGGATTGCATCACCATAGACTTCAAGGGAAGCGGTAAACAAGAATTCGTTCGTCAGTTTATAGGAATTCCGAACGCGGACCCAATTTTCCAAACCCTGAAGAATATAAGAGACAAGACAACCATCCACACTGAAATTACTGATCTCATAGTTCCCGAAGTCGGCGATGACCTGGACGCTGCCAGGAAGCTGTGCAGATTTATTTATGACGAGTTAGGCCCAGATACGCCGATTCATTTTTTGCGATTCCATCCTGATTACAAGATGATGGAATTCAGCAATACTCCGATCGAGACGCTAGAAAAACATCACAGCATTGCCAAAGAAATTGGTTTGAAGTATGCATATGTGGGGAATGTCCCTGGACATCCTTTGGAACACACGTACTGTCCTGAATGCAAAAATATTGTAATCGAGCGGTACGGATTCAGTATTGGCTCGTGGAACCTTGATGCAAATAACTGTTGCAACCGATGCGGATATCCTATTCCAATAATAGGGAAACCGAATAAAATCCATAAGAATAGATTCCAAATTGTTTGGTAGCTCTGGATAAGTCCAACTTATTCCAACTTATTTCAGTCATTTATAGAGGAAAGCAGAGGTGAAGGATGACAGAAAAAGATTAAAGCTTATTCAGATCTGGCATGGATATCAATTTATTATGACTATTTTGGGAGAGCCGACTTATTTATAGCTAAAACGCCGCCAATGCCGCATCGTAATTGAACGGAAGAATAATTGGAGACATCGATTGAAAGTGCAGTAATAACTTGACAAATTCCAAGACTTGTTTTATGCTATTTTTTTCAGCTTACAAAATGTCTACCAAATATCTGATTTGACCCGAGCCAATATCCAAGGAATAGATGTCAAGTTCGAATTCCATCCTGCAATGAGCTTTGGTGAGCTGAGGAGGAGACTCAATATTTCAACCAATATTATTTTAATCTAGGGTGATGGGAACTCAGAGCGGGCCATAATGTGAAAGTGGCATCCGATAACGAGAGAATAACGTGCATATGAACCAGAATATACAACATAAATATCTGTCGTGATGATTAGTAATATAGAGGGAAAGAATAGATGACTCTGGAAGCAAAGTGTCCAGAATGTGCACGTAGAGCAGATTTTGACGATGACATGAATGAGGTAAATTGTAACCATTGCGGATTTCATGCTCTGTATGACGAATATATCGAAATAATGAAAGGGAGAGCGGCCGTTATGGGGGATGACTATCAAGCAAATTCCGATAGACGACCTTTTTAATTCCCCGCACATATGAGATCAACATTACTATCAGAGTCAGTTGTGCGATGAGCTGGTCTACCAGAAACTTCCCTTATCTGAGCATGTTAACTCAGCGCCACAATTCTCACATCGAAGATGGCACGCTTGGATACTGGCCATCTTGAATCGACAACGAGGACATTCTACGTCATTTGCTGAATCGCCCTCGTCGATTTTGGACAACGCTCTTACTCCGTATGACCTCTTTTAATATCCCAAGCCAAAGGTTAATTAAATGCGTTCCGTTCTTTCTGATAGTAAATTGGCTCACTTCAAGCTTGTCATTTCGGATGCAAGCGGAAAGAGTGTATCACAAGAACTCCGGGACAAGGCAGCCCAGCCGCTGTTGGGATCAAGGATTGGTGACACTCTAGATTCCTCGGTCATAGGTTTGACCCAGGGAAAGATCAGGATAACAGGGGGAAGCGACAAATCAGGTACGCC
>DAOM01000284.1:0-1751 GCA_002501855.1 Candidatus Nitrosopolaris nunavutensis | reverse complement strand
GTAGGGATGCAGAATGCCGGTGAAGGCACTAGGATAAGAAAGCTGGTTAGAGGGAACACGGTCACTGAAGAAATCTATCAACTGAATTGCAGACTACTGGAAGGAAGTTTGCAAGAAAAGACTTCAAAGACGACGCAGGGTGGAGACGAATCATCTGCATCATCGCCTTCTGCTCAAGAAGAAACATTAGTAAAGAAAAAGAGCTAGGGTAGCGGTCGTTAGTTTAGGTGAAGCGTGTTCTGCATCAGCAGGCCGTACCACTGCTGATGCCGATTAATGACAGGATTAAATTTTCCCGGGTAATTAACCTTATATCTCTCAACAAATTTAGGATCCACGTTGCACTGGAAGGACACACTCCCCGATTGGTATATCAAAGAATATGGATATCAACCTAATATCAATATAGGTACGGCTGGTCACGTAGACCATGGTAAAACAACTTTAGTGGAAGCTATCACCGGTGTTTGGACTAGTGCGCATAGCGAAGAGTTGAGAAGAGGTATTACAATTAAAGTCGGATACGCGGATGCGGCTTTTTACAAGTGTCCAGAGTGTCCTCCCCCTGTTTGTTACTCCACAAACCCCACTTGTCCAAACTGTGGTAAACAAGGTGAGCTATCCCGTGTTGTAAGTTTCGTCGACTCTCCTGGTCACGAAAGTTTGATGGCAAATATGCTTTCAGGCTCCGCTTTAATGGATGGAGCTATTCTTGTAGTTGCAGCAAATGAAAAAGTTCCTCAGCCGCAAACTAGAGAGCACCTGCTCGCTCTGCAAGTATTGGGCATCCAGCAGATCGTGATAGTTCAAAACAAGGCAGACTTGACTGAGTATGAGGAAGCAGCAGAGAATTATAAACAAATCAAAGGTTTCGTAAATGGAACTGTTGCAGAAGAGGCTCCAGTAATTCCTTTATCAGCACAGCACAAACTCAATATCGACGCGTTGATAGAAGCTGTCGAAAATAATATTAAAACGCCACCAAGGAAGAGAGATGCCAAAGCTGTAATGCATGTTTTGCGATCGTTTGACGTTAACAAACCCGGCATTCCAATAAAACAAGTTAAGGGTGGAGTGATTGGTGGCGCATTAATTCAGGGCGAATTCAAATTGGAAGATGAGATTCAGATTCGTCCCGGTTTTTTGGATGAGAAAAAAGGCAAATACGAGCCAATCAATTCGACTATATCAACACTTGGAACAGGGGCAGGTCTTGTTGAAAAGGTAAAGCCAGGAGGACTCGTTGCTATCGGAACGAAATTGGATCCAACTTTCGTGAAGAGTGATTCCCTTATTGGGTCAGTAGTTGGGAAACCGGATGCTCTGCCTGATGATGTTGATGACATCTCTGTAGAAGTGCATCTTTTCGATACAGCAGTTGGCACACAAGACATGGTCAAAGTTGAACCCATCAAGGCAAAGGAACCACTCCGTCTAAATATCGGAACTGCTGCGACTCTGGGAACAGTTGTAAGCGTTAAGGATGTTAAGATAGAGGTAAAACTCAGAAAGCCTGTTTGCATGATGCAGCGTAGCCGAGTTGCGATTAGTAGAAGAATCACTGATAGATGGAGATTGATAGGCGCAGGCGTAGCATTATGAACGAGTTCCGTTCTTCGTCCTCATCCTCTTACTCTTTTGCTTTCAATTAGAAAGGCGGTTCGTTTGTTCTGCGCAGCATAGACAGACGTGGCTGCATAATGTACCTGAAACATGTATGTTTGTATCGAAGTTATGTCCTGCGTAAAGTT
>DAOM01000018.1:724-7437 GCA_002501855.1 Candidatus Nitrosopolaris nunavutensis | reverse complement strand
AACACCTTTGCTGATATTACCGCTTAAAGTGGAGGCGGATGGTGGTGTCCATGTTGTGGTTACAGGCTCAGAACAAAGTCACGTAATTTAAAATACAAAGCGAAATTTAGATCAAGAAAGGAAATAGGGAAATCTAGACTTCTACTATCATCGTCATATCATTAGCAACAATCGATATCTATGCGGTCTTGACATCATGATCATGTAAATGCGTAAAATGGAATATAGGCAGGCATATTAAACAATAGAAATAAATCATTAGACGAGACGTACTCGCTGCTCTGGCAAGCAACAGCCAGTCATCAAAAGCAAGTAGATTGACAAACAAACATAGTAAAGCACAAAATGCAATTCTATCTACGTATTTTGGTTTTTTTCTATCATATCCTCACTTTCTTGGCAAACTGGTTTATACGAATCTTACCATCACAAGAATTCTGAAAACTCAAAATAACAGTTCTAGCCAACATTTTATTTTATGTCCCAGAAACTTTTCAAGACGATACCAATGCCTGCATGTCGATTTTCTATACCTGTAGGCGCTACCTTCAGTAAGGGTTCTTCGCTACTGCCCGGGGATTAGCGGTATCATGGGTTGTAGCCTGTGCCCTATCGCTGCTTTTTTTGAGGGTGGGGCCGTAGGTGCAGTTTGTTTTGATGGTGATGATAGTGGCTGTGAAGCTGTGGGCATTCCTACTACCTGTAGTCCTGTAACATTATGAACCAGATGTTTTATCAGATTTGGTGTTGACACGGTTCCTGGGGGAAAGCATAGAAGTTGTGCCTCGATCTGGTTTAGTCCTAATTGGGTTGGAGGTGCGGTGACTGCTATCCACTTTGTATAATCTCCTGCTCCATTTGGACCCCGAGGCGATGCTTGGACGAATCCATGTTGATTTATTTGTACTGCAACATTGCAATTGGTATGAGTTGCATTTGACGGGGCCGATGTGCCACCGACGGAGATTAGACTTCCTGCTGGAACATCTACATTACTGTCTGGATACTTTATTGTTAACAAGCGGCCCGATCCGCTCCCGAAGGTCCCTGCCCCAGGAGGACTAAAAATGGCATTACTGGTCGTAGCAGATATGGAAGAAGGCTGCGAACTATTACTCTGGATATTGAATGTATATACCCTCGAAATATTATCACTAATCGGAGATTTTCCTGTGGGGATTTCGACTCCATAAGTGAAAGAGATTGTTGCATTCGTCATTCCCGGAGCAGTGGCTTTGTAGGCTATACCAGAAAGATTTGGACTTAGTATCGCCGAATGTTCTTGAGGTTTTAGAGTAACTACTGGAGTAGCCGTCGTACAGGAGGCGGCTCCCTGATTTTCCATCATGACATTTTTATTAAAATCTATAGATACCGGAGAATTACACGTTCCATTTGCAAATGTAATTGTAGCTGTAGAGTTGTTAAACACAATGCCCTGTACGCTGAATGTATTCCCAACAGCCACACTTGAGGGCATGGTATGAACCTGAAGAATCTTTACACCCTTGATTAGATTATGAGATGTGGTAGTGGCGACAGTCGTGATCGGGGTTTTGTGAATAATCTTAATACTACTACTTTTCTTGACAGCCAAGACTTGGTCACCCTTGCTTGCAGTAGCCATAAACACTAAACTCATTGTAACAACGGCAAATAGTGCCCATTTTGCAGCTAAATTTGTCATTACAAGTAATTAGAAATATGGTAAATTTTATGACTTATAACCGTTGCTTGATTGTAGTTTCGCTGTATGATCTCAAGTCTGGGTATTGTTTGGAGGTTAATGTATTAATTATTGTATAGCTTGTTATAACAATAGATATTTAATGACGTTTTGCTTTGGTGATTACCGAGTTAATACGATTTCTTTGTTGATTTTGTTTTGTTATAGCTACATACTGCTTTTCTTTGATCTACTGATTATCTATCAAAACCAAAAAACCTTGGACTCAGGATTCTATGAGGAATGATATTCTATCTGTCAACTTTCAGGTATCAATACTGTGGGATTTAACCTAGGACTTTTACAAGATTGGATTCGCTATTTCGGCTTTCCCATTTCTTCTAGTATTGGTTTTGCTTTTAAGGCCAATTCCGTTCTTTAAAAGTTATTTAAATGTCTTCTTTTGGGTTCCCTCTTCTAGTTTCTTCCCTTGTTGTTCTTCTTCCTGTCTCTTACTCTCTGCAATGGCATGCCACATTTTGCTAGGCTCAAATTCACTCGACTCTTTGGCTATCTCCTTTCTACTCGCTAAATATGCGTAATGTGTAGAGTTTGCATTTATGATTCCCCCTCTAGAATCGATTATATGCTCCATCAACTCATGGCGTATCTCTTCCTTTGTTCCCATCTCATTGGCTTTCTCCTTGTCGTATCTATAGCTGCCTGGTATGGGTATCCATCCAGGACCGCAGTTTACCTGTTCGGTACAAGTTCCACCATGATTACGGAAACCATAATGGTTGTGAGGGCCCAAATAACTTATCGGATTTAGGACGGTTTCAAGCTCCTGTACTGTAGGCCTTGGATAAATACTCAGAAAACTAGCGCATAAATCTGATGGTGCAATATTGAATCCTCTTTCGCCAAACATAGTGGGATGCGATGTTTCTACAGATTCGATTCTAAGTAAATCTCTTCTCAATCGCTTTTCAATAGTTGACAAGTATCCTTCTTCCCAGTCCCATCTCTTGCATTTGGCACACCTTATCGGCTTTTGACCATCTTTGCCATTAATGCGATTAATCCATTTATAGGTACACTTGGCACATTTATATTCAGTCACTTCTAGTTTATGACATGGCACTGGTACACTATTGGTGTACCTTCAAAAAAGAATCTGATCATCGTTTTCTCCCATGCAGTTTTTGTTGTGAAACTGGGTGTCGTACCGCCTGGTTTGCTGCAATAAGGTGGTCCTAATTCGGTAAATCTATATCAACATTATTACTCACTAATGGATAAACTCAATAGTCTAACCTTACGATATTAAGTTTAATACGTCATTTTTTTCCTACCCTGGTCTTTTGGGTAGGCCAAACTGTAACTTTCGGTAGCTGTCAGCATGAGACACAAGAGGCCTATGTCGTACGCTCGTAGGCAACATTAATTTTTAAAACTTTTCATAAAAAAATACAAAATTAACGCTGCCGCCCTCCCGGGAGGGTACACCTATCTAATGTACAAACTAAATGAAGTTCGCTGCTGCAAGGCAATTAACTTTGTAGAGAACTGTTTATTGTCTTCTGTGTAAGAGACCGGCGACTCTTAAACCAACTGTTGGCTATGCATTCGGTTTGCAAAATATGACGATCCATTAGAAAAGAAACAATTTGTTATTGAAGTAAACCTGAAGAGAAGGCATCTTGATGAATTCCAGAAAGTCGAAATAGGGATCCTACTGGAGATCCTATTGGAGGGAATAGGAGAAAGAACCAAGTAGGAGGACAACTAGAAGAGAAAGATGATACCAACCCAAAATCGAATATAACCCAGACTTTGAGATTGTCTTCAGAAGGTAAAACTCCTGTAGACACGCCTGTAGAAGTCTTCCAGCCGATGAGGTGCAAGCAATATCTCGAGATTTTTGGGAACTTAGACAAACGCATAAATTAACTGAGAAATACGAACAAATTCAACACTACCTTCCACTCCTTCTTGAGATTACACAAAATACTAAATGATCCAGATGGGTGAATAGGAAATCATAAGTTTATTGAAACTTGCTAGCAATAGTGAAATACCTTGTCTGCAAGACAAAGTCGAATACCTTAGAAACCAGATAAATATTCTGGATCTCGAAAAAGACGAAGTGCAGGACCGATATACTAATTTTGATCTATCGTATCTTAAAACTTGTCAAAATATCTCAGCACATGTTACGGATCGTGTAGACACCCATGCTCAAAATATTTAAAGCTAGATATAATAGTATAAATCAATTCTTATAGAGTGGTAAACGCTCTTACTCGACAGAATGGACCTCAATACTTCAACCACCCATTGATAAAAAAACACAGCATCGAGTTTAGAGTATATCAAAACAACATATCCGAGTCTGCGAGAAATAAGAATACCCTAGTAATTCTTCCGACTGCTCTAGGTAAGACGGTTATAGCCATACATGTTTGTGCAGAATTTCTGTATAATTACAAGTCAAAAAGAATCTTGATAATGGCTCCGACCAAACCGCTTGTAGCTCAACATATGAACTCATTCTTTTCGGTATTAAGGATGCCTGAAGATTGCATGACAGCAGTTACAGGAAAGAACCTGCCTCCAACTAGAATGGCCATTTGGAATCGAAAAGAAGTAAGACTTGTTTTTGCAACGCCCGAGGTAGTCAAGAATGACCTGGCAGAGAATAGACTCTCCCTGAGTGAATTTAGCTTGCTAGTTTTTGATGAGGCTCACAGAGCTGTAAAAGACTATGCTTATACCTCAATAGCCAGGTACTATGTTCAACAATCATCGCATCCTTTTATTCTAGCTATGACTGCCAGCCCGGGATCAGAAAAAAGAAGAATCCTGGAAGTATGTAATAACTTATCGGTTGAACAAATAGAATACAGGAGTGAGGAGGATGGAGATGTAAAACCATATATCAATCCAATCGATGTAACTTTGAAATGGTTCACTATTCCTCAGGAGTACAAATACATAAGCTCAATCTTTCGTGCGATGCTTGAAGACAAACTTCGGTTTCTCATAGAAAGAGGATTGCTGAGAAAAAAACATCCGCAGTGGATCTTTAAGAGCGATCTTATTAGTCTCGGAGAAGAGATCCAATATAAGCTAGAGCTTACTATGGAAGAGCTAAGGGGACCGCTTTATGCCGCCTTGGTGCAACAGTCGTCAGCTCTTACACTTATGTATTGTGCAGAACTTATAGAAAGCCAAGGGTCTCCATCGCTGAAAGCTTTCCTAAACAGGATTGAAAAAGATGGTGGAAAGGCGCATCAATCGCTGCTGAATGACAATAGGATAAAAGAGATTCAGACACTTATAAATAGTCTAAAAATAGAGCATCCAAAAACAATATATCTTGTAGAACTTTTGAAACAGCGATACTCTCTTTTTCAGAGTATTAATAAACGACAACATGAACAAGATAAGAAAGCTACTGGCTTAACCAATGAAAGACCAAAAGCTCTTGTTTTTACCCATTACAGAGACACTGCAAAAAAGGTAGTCGAAATTTTGACTGAAAATGGAATTAAGGCGGCTCGCTTTGTGGGGCAAGCAAAACGGGAGTTAGATATTGGGATGAGTCAGGAAGAACAATCGGTTGTCCTTGAATCATTTAGAAATGGAGAGTTTGATGTCCTAGTAGCAACGTCCATTGCTGAGGAGGGACTTGATATACCAGAAGTAGATCTTGTCGTGTTTTACGAACCAATACCCAGCGAGATAAGATACATACAGAGAAGGGGTAGAACCGGAAGAAAATCGTCCGGTTGTGTCACGATACTTGCCGCAAAGGATACTATAGATGAACGGTACCTTTATGCAAGCAAGAGACGCATGGAGAAAATGAAACAAATTCTTTCTAGCATCAATACGGCCCTAAAGCCTATTCAGAGGACAGATGTCATAGCAAACCCTATGACTCCTGATGAAGTATCATATTTCGAATCAAGGAGGATAGTATTGGATGACCGAGTAGATAAAATGTTATTACCACAACTCGAGACCATAAAAGTGGATGATCTACTCCCATCAACGAATCAATTGATCAGAATGAAGGATAAGAAGAGGATGGAATTGCTCTCACTTGAATCTCACACTCTTACCGATGGATTTAGGAAAGAGATAGATTCTGCAGCGAGAAGGATTCATACATTAATAGCAAAAAGTGGAAGACAATTGTTAGATGTAGATATCATTCAACAGAGCCTTTCGCTTAAAAATTCTGTTTTGCTAGAGGCATTAAAGAAGCTTGAAAAACTGAAAAGGATAGAATGGGTTGATGATAGTAGAGTTATACTCTCTGAAAATTTAACGAAGATTTCTGGAAGTACATATGATGTTTACGTTGAAAAAATCATACACGGTCGAGCATTAGTTATAGTAAATGGAAAATGGCATGCTAGATTAAATCACTACGATTATGAAGGCCCCCGGGAATTACTGAGAAAGGGGTCTGAGTTCCGGGCCGTAGGTGAAGTATATAGTGATGATGGTGTGTGTAGTCTGCGAGTAAAACAAATAGTATGAATATCAGGAATTGAAACAAAATATTTTCCTGATTGAATTTAGATCATATATGTTATGGAACCCACATCGTTACGACCAAATTGATTATATTTGAGATGGATTCGAAGTTCCACCAAACAGAATATTAGGGAAAAAGCTGTAGGTAAGATAATCCGCTTGTATTATACGTTCCAACTATACATACGGTCTGACCATATATGATAATGTGATACATTCGACGAATGTACCGTGGGAAAAAATATGTATTTTAGATTCTAGGTAAGTTACCTCGTCTCTACAGCTCACCAAACGTTTCATAGTACCCATTTGCAATCTTATCTTTAAAGCTCTCCTCATACTTGTACAATCCGTCTTTCACAAGATTGTTGTTTACAATACTATAAAGCTGGTGTTCCTGACCATAACTAATTGATATTATACCAGCTTCAGAAATCCTTTTCAGATGCCAGGATACTGTAGATGGTGCCTTCTTAATATGTTCAACGATCTCTCC
>DAOM01000018.1:0-424 GCA_002501855.1 Candidatus Nitrosopolaris nunavutensis | reverse complement strand
TTAATATGTTCAACGATCTCTCCAAAAGTGCAGAGATCATGTACGAGTATAAAATATACTATTTGTCTTGCAACATTATTCCTTACACATCCTAGGATATGTGACTCATGTGCTGAAATGCTGAGAGGGTAATATCTGGTTCTTCTGCCATCATGCCTGTCGACTTTTACTTTATGTGAATTTTCAAGGATCTTTAGATGATATTCAAGTCCACCATTCGTTAAGCCAGTCAGCCTGAGAAGCTCCATATATCTTATCCCTGGACTGCTATCAATCTGTTTTAGAATTAAGGCTTTACTACGATGCCTTGAATCAGTGTAAGAATCCGTAGACTCTGTTTTCAAGTCCATTATTTTTCCACCCTTAACACGCCCAATCCAAAAAGGGCTAACATAGCCAATAGGAGAATATGTGGTAGTTCCCT
>DAOM01000262.1:7129-7432 GCA_002501855.1 Candidatus Nitrosopolaris nunavutensis | reverse complement strand
TTTATGTACATCCAATGTATCATTGTCCCTCCAACGATTAGACATACGCAAGATACAATCTGTCATAATGGCCACATAAGCTGTTAACCGGTCTTGATGAAAAGCTGGTTGTATTAACTGCCGCTGGTTACGATGAAGGTTCCCTTCACTTGTTAGCAATCCTTCTCCCAATACTTTTTTTGCCAATTGTAATCCGCGGCTTTTTATGAAGTTGGCATTATGAGTCACTAGTACGTCTCTGATGTAGTCTGGATGGTTGAGGAAATAGATATGTTGGTTTCCAAATTTAAAATGAGAAATGTC
>DAOM01000262.1:5147-6845 GCA_002501855.1 Candidatus Nitrosopolaris nunavutensis | reverse complement strand
TAAAATGAGAAATGTCTCCATATTTTGAAGTATCAATCAGCACTCGGATAGGATCTCTTAAGAAATTAAGAAATAAAACCAAAGGTAACTTCTGGGTGGGACCAGGTGGATAGTTGATAGAAGAGGTTCGGGTTCTCATAGCAGCAACCGATTTACTTTTGTGTTACCAACTTAACAATAATCTCGACTAATCATAGTGCAGGTTGTTAATTATTAGGATCCGCATGTTATGTAATTGCAACCGAATTTAAGAATGGACTTACTTCCATGCGCGTATTACTTCTGTTTCCACTAATGTCATAAAGTCTGTCATAATCATCTCCCCATCTTTTCCATAATCTTATTTTTTCATCACCATAAACGTGGATTCCAAGAACTTTCCTATTGCCATCCAAATCTATTAGGAATGGTGTCACAAGCTTCTCTTCTCTGATATTTGTATTTGTATCCGCTACAAAATTAAATAAATAGTCAGCACATCCAATTTCATATAGTTCTATTACACTTTCGAATCTATTGTCTTTGTAACCTAATGGAAAGTTTTTGAGCTCTTTTGCAAGCTCGATAGCTAGGAAACTTCCTAGATGCAATCTATAATACCTAGTTATATGTGCAATTTCTTTTCTGTAGGAAGAGGAATTTTGTTCATCAAAGACAAAGGACGTTTCTGGGTACTGACACTCTCCTATCAGCGCTGCATTTGATGCCTCCATGGCATATTTATTACTAAGAAATGTAACTATTCTTAATAGTGAATTCAGGAGACCATTTCTTTCTTCAAGTTCAATTATATCTTCTCCTACTCTCAAAGGATTGCCCATTGAATGACACAACGTCTTTGTCGAATTAGAGATGAAGGGTCTGAATGCATCAGTTGATTTCTTTTTTAAAGTATTCAATCTAAGGCAGATCTCATCTACTTTTTGCACAACAAAGTTTTCAAGAGAATAATACGGTGCTATCCGACATAAACAATTAGCCATGAGCTGCGCATAACATTCAACGTCCTCGCTCCCAGGACATAATCGCATCCTTTCGCCGTATCGGGTCAGCCTTTCCCTTGTATTTTTTTATGATACTCTGGATTTGCTTGTTTGCATCTATTGTTAGTTTGATGGTCAATTTGTTGAAGTATCAAGACACGGCAAGATAAATACGGCTTTTGATAAAGTAGAAATAATGCGATGATTGATACTTTTGAAGATACACTGAAAAGAGCCAAGGAAGTCGTCTTTCTCACTGGGGCTGGGATATCACAAGAAAGTGGAATTAGTACTTTTAGAGGAACCGACGGCTTGTGGAAAAAATACGATCCAATGAAGCTTGCTTCGGCTCAAGCTTTCAGAGATAATCCGAAATTAGTATGGAGTTGGTATAATGACAGACGAAGGAAAATAATGGCTGCAAAACCAAACGTGGGACATCTGGCCATAGCAAATCTGCAGAACCACAGCGAAGTCTCAGTAATTACTCAGAATATCGATGGCTTACATCAGATGGCAGGAAGCAGGGAGGTGACAGAGCTTCATGGAAACATATTTGCAACTAAATGTACTAAATGTGATTTCAGAGGCAAGATAAGAAGTGAATTCTCTGATCTCCCACCTAGTTGTAAGATATGTGGAAGTAACTTACGCCCTGATGTTGTATGGTTTGGTGAAGGCATAAAACAAGAAGTATGGAACGGAGCAGTAATGC
>DAOM01000262.1:0-4850 GCA_002501855.1 Candidatus Nitrosopolaris nunavutensis | reverse complement strand
TTCTGTAGCTTGTGATGTCATGATAATAGTGGGTACTTCACTTGTCGTATCGCCGGCTAATACATTGTATTCTTATGCTAAAAATAATAAAGCCATGATAGTTGAAATAAATCCAGAAAATACGCCATTTAGTTATCAAATGGATTTTTCTATTAGAAAAACAGCAGTAGATGCCTTACCAAGATTGATATCAATTTTTGAATCCTTCTAAGTTTGCAAGCATTATTTCTTTGCTATTAACTTCAATATGCTTCATTTTCCCAGCAGGAATTTCATTTACTTTTGCAACTTCAACAAAGTCATTTTGAACCATGTCAGATCATAATAATTTGCCATATATTTAAGATTAGTAGTTGCATCTTACTTAGTTAGTAATATTAATACTACCGGAGTCATTTTTTAACTCAGCCAAATCCAGTTTGATATTGCTTACCTACTTAGTATGTTATTACTACCATTCTTAAATAATTCCTTCTCGTTAATACGGTAATGGTAGAAAAAGTAATTGGTAGTCAATTGTTACAATCAACTCCGAGAGAAGTTAGAAGCTCAATCTATAAAATAAATCCCATCATTCTCAATAGATGGTCTCCAAGATCAATGACTGATGAGAAGTTGAGCTATGAAGAATTAATGAGCCTGTTTGAAGCTGCAAGATGGGCACCATCTTCTGGTAATTCTCAACCTTGGAGATTTATTTATGCAACTAGAGACACAGAAGAGTGGAATACACTTTTCAACTTACTGGTAGACTTTAACAAAATCTGGGCTAAAAATGCTGCCGTATTGATTGTCATAGTCTCAAAAAAAGAATTTGAATACAATGGAAAGGTCATTCCATCAGTAACACATCAATTTGATACTGGGGCTGCATGGGAGAATCTCGCATTAGAAGCAACATCAAGAGGTTTAGTTGTTCACGGGATAGCAGGATTTGACTATGGGCGGACGAGAAAAGATCTTGACATTCCAGATAGCTTCGATATTATTGCAATGGTCGCAATCGGAAAAAGAGGTGGTAAAGACATGCTTCCTTCGAAATTTCAGGAAATGGAGAAGCCGAGTGATAGAAAGCCATTAGAACAAATGGTCATGAAAGGTCGTTTTAAGGAGAAGAGCGGCTAGCGAAAAGGATTAACACATCCATAGTCAACTAAATAAATACATACGTACTATGATGAGTGGTGCGAGCTAGTCACTTTCTGTCAAGATTGGAAGCAAACGTTCAGAGAGTAGTTCAATATGACCATTTTCGCTTTGCCAAAGTTGTATGTAAAATTTGACGAATATTCTCTCCGCCGAAATAACATTTTTGAAAGCACCTCTTACTCTTGATTGATTATTTTTTGAAGCAGCCTCATTGTCTACTATAGGAGCTATTGTTCTGAAGCATGAATCAAACTCAAAGGTTCTCCATGGATTGATAACAAATTCTCCATTGATTGCACTAGATGTCTGCAAAAGCTGCGTGTCGGTATTGAAGTTGGGCAACTTTCCTGCCGCTCCTTCCACACCTAAGATATTGAACTTCTGAGCATTTTGTAAGATTGGAACTATCATCTTCGTCAGTTCAGCTGCGGCTGTATCCTTGATCAATCCTATTATCAATACATTCTTTTCCCACGCCAATCTTACCAAAGCATAAATCATTATCAGTCTCTTGTATTCCAAATCGGCTGAAGTAATCCATTTTTTATCTTTATTGGTATCGTCTTCATATATTAGCGGATGTTTACAGTCCGGTGTATCGTAAATGTGATGAGCTACCTTCCGAGCGGCAGAGAAGACTCGTTGCCAATATCCTTCAGTACCGGGTTTTATAGCAAGGCGATTACTAGCAAGAACATCTTCTCGTAGAATTGAATACAGATCATTAAATGTTGATAGGTCAATCACAAGCTTGTTAAGTCTGTCTTGGTTCGCACCAATCTTTGTTAGCAGCTCTTCATATCCAAAATATCTCACCACAACGTTGTTGTCACATTTATTTAGTAGCCGGTAAATTCTTCAATCTGTATTCTTTGCTTTGGAATATGTAAATCGTCCTGTAACAATTTTTGCATGGCCTTTAGCATGACAGGAGGACCGCAGATATAATATATCGAATCATCTAGTTCGTTAGAGTTCAAATATTTGGTTACCATCGCTTGGTTTATGTAGCCTTGTTCTCCCAATCATTATCGCTTACATCTAGAGTATAGACAATCTTCAAATTTGCGTCTAAATCTGCACATTCATCAAATTCTTTTTTGTAAAGTATGTTCTCTTCATTTCGATTAGAGTCAAACATGGTTATCTTTACAGGCAATTGTTTATTTGTGGCGTATTTTATAATACTTCTAAATGGAGTGACACCTATCCCGCCTTCCAAAACCTCTCAAGGAACTCTGGGGAGGCCTGTTGGCGCATAACTCTCACAACATCAGGTCTCGCCACTGCTCTAGCATTTGGGAAGCGTTCAAGAAGAGCTCCGATTCCAAACCAATGGTCTCCATGGCCGTGCGTAATATAGATTGTTGTCAGGTTCTTGCCGCTTGCCGCTACCCAATCCACTAGGGCATCAGCCTGCTTGACGGTCATAAAGGCGTCGACTAGAACGGTGTCTCGCTTGCCATAGATGAGGGTTGACGCTATCGCCTGAAACATCGCCTGTTTCATGCCCGGAGCCAGGTCGCTCGTGGCAATGGGTATGCCTGGCGTTACGAGCACGTCCCAGTTCAGCGGCTGGATGTCTCTAGTTCCGACTTCAGTCATAATGGCCCCCTCCTAGGAGTGTGCTGCAAAATAGGAATTACTTTACTCCATGAAGATGCGTCAGCCCATGCCCCATGGACTAGAATAATATTCATCTTTGAGGCATTCGTTGTTGTCTACTCTGTACTCCATGAGGTTGCATTAATGTTTTATTCTGCTGAGCGTTAGCCAAACCAGGATGTGTAAGCGAAGCAAAACTTGCAATAAACATCATGCCTACACTTAATACAGCTGAACGCATAGACTTTTTTTTAAATGTAGTTTCCATATGCCAGGTGTTGTGACACTTCATGTCATTACAATGCTAGATTTGATATTATTTATTAAAATTGTAATAGGGCCAGTATGGTTACCATCAAATGAGATAGTCTCAATAGCTCTCCCAGCGGTTACTGCCTGATTTGTCTTGTTCCACAGAACTTTGCCACTGTTGGAATAAACGGTCATATCAAAACTATCTACTGGTACTAATCGTTGTATGATATTTGGTTGGCTGGCTGGCATACCCAGACTTGACTCTCCTCTGATAGCTGATTCTTTTTGTGGAATCGTTGGAGCTGGAGCACTTGCGTTTAAGAAATCTATTTCCATCTGAAATCCACTTTTAGGAAGAAGATTAGGAGATTGTATAGGTAATCACTAGGATCCAAAGATCATCTAGGAATATCGGCAGGACTTCAAAAGTGAGATTTTAGAAACTCAAAAGTAATCTCCTGATTGAATAGGAATAGTTAATCTTAGATAATATAACTCACCTTTGTTAGTCATTAATTGAGACACTTTTAAATTTTATAGTTGATGTTACGTAGAAGTCATTTCTAGAGCACTCATGCCACGGATGACATCATCAAATTTCAATAATAAGCCCGTTCATTAATGCAACTAATGACTTTCAAAAAATACCACCATCCTCCTAATAGAGAAGATATGAGAAAAATGAGAAAATCAGTCGGTTGTGGACGAGTGAGTGTATAAAAGGTTATGTTATTCCACTGTGATGAAAAGATGGTGTACATTGCCTGGAACCTAAAATCACAGAAGTGAAATTCATTAAACCTTGTAACTCATGATTTCTTGTTTCTTCCTGGCTTTATTCATTCCAAAAGAAGTGATGTTGGCTCATCGTTTGGATCCTGAGGAACTAACTCACCACAGAATGCTTTTGTCAGTATCGCCTGATCTCTTCGTAACATCACCCATTGCTTTTCTAGATACTTCTAAAAGAAACTTTTGTGCGGCATTTTGTATAAGAGTTTCCTCCCTGTCACTCACAAAGAATAGTCAGTCTTTTCCATTTATTTGCTTTATCTAGGAAAGTAAGGTGGTTGCTGACGGCAATCTTGCTCATACGTATGTGCATCCCACCAATTTCCTTCATGGATTAATAATTGTAATAACCTGTCAACACTAAGATAAATTAAATCGAAAGAGTTCATTCAGATTAATTAAAAGTAATTCTAAATTTTTTAAAATTACTTTTATACTACTCAGCACAAATAGAATCATATCTACGCATACTCAATTCCGAAAAACATCATATTCGCCATCTAGAAGAGGGTTCGGAATGTATAATGTTTATTAGATTCATTCATTATTTTACATTATGGGAACAACACTGAAGATTAACTTTGGTCCACATGGATCAGTAGAAGTTAGTACAGATAACATAACAGATGCTAAGAGTACGTTAAAGGAACTAGCAGATCAGTATTTTCCAAAGCGTAGGTAAGGAAAAAGTTCGGACAAGTGTACCCGGGAGTTATCGCATGAAAACTCCGTCAAATTTTATTACCATGAATTTCCAAAATGAGAAGTACGGGGAGGTTAGCATAAGGCAATGTCTACTAGATTGAACTGAAAGCCTAAAACGAACCACTGAGAAGAGCGAACTAAAAGAACCTTCAAACTTCCTATAACCGGCCAAGGCAAAGTGGACAAGGATAATGATAATGATATAGCACCGTTGTTAGAGAAGGAGTGGTCCTTCGTGAGGTTCTGCGAGTGACCTTAACATGTTTATGATTATTTAATTCATGGTTGACATCTGGATAGAGAAATACAGGTATAACAACCGAGGTTTACAATTGTAAAATATT
>DAOM01000017.1 GCA_002501855.1 Candidatus Nitrosopolaris nunavutensis | reverse complement strand
TCAACATCAGGATCGGCATCAGCAAAAGTTAACAATAACCATTAGGCTTCTACAAGTTACCGGCATCAAATTGGAAGAAGGCACAGGTACCGATCTGAAGACGATTTGACTGCCATATGACCATCATTTGACCTCATCTGGCGGCTATTCGACGGCCATCCGAGGACGTCCTAGCAGGTAATTCCCGAACTACAATAAGAGTTTGTGTTACATTATGGTGGATCATGGCCATACGCACCCATCAGACAACGTCGGAGCATTTACCACCGGAATCGAAGGCACACGTCATAACCTGACCATTCCTCAGTCCCCAAAGAGGCAGATTGAGAATTTTCGACACATGTTGGTGTCGGTAGTCTGCATTCATTGTTTTCGCATTCTAGGCCACCTGTTGTACCAGAGTCGCTTGGAGTATGAAGCGAGGCCATATAGATGTATTATAATTTTCAAGTATCTCATAGCACATACTGCTGATTCTTAGCAGTAATTAATTACTACCCAGCGCTCAGATAATAGGGTATTAATAATTTCTATTTATTACAAATAGCAATTTTTAAAATTGCTGTCTTTGGACGTGGAGGTGAGAGCAATTAGCCTCCGGATGTAGACAGGATTTTATTTTAGTAGCTTAAAGGAATCAATCATTTTCTGTGCAGTTGGAAGGTATGTAAAGTAATTAGATGCCAGAGCTTCAAATATAATGGTGTATTTACTATTGCCCGATAATGTCCCGACTTCCATTGTTTGATATCGAATATTCTTGAAAATTTCTCCTGTCGATACCAAAGTATATGCAGGCTTACTTGCAAGTGTGCCATTCGTGCTTGCCTGAATGATCTGGAAACCTCTAGTAACATGCATGTCTCTAGCTATAGCCGCAGTTAAAAGCTGAGGTATCGTGTCATTCAGAGGTTGTGTAGAATTTAATTCTATGACTTTAAGAAATGCACTTTTTAAAGGAGGAGGAGAGTAGAATGCAACAGACAAAGCAGACAAGTTACCTGCTTTGGTTTGACCGCCTTCTTCTTTATGCCAATCAAAGGGATACTGTATACTTATCCCGTAGGCCGGGTTTTGATAAGGAAGTAATAATGTCAACGAACCATTATTACTTCTTGTCTGTGCGTCGGCCGTACCAATATACGTTAGAGGAAAGAGGCGAGGATGATGAGATAAAATACCGGTATTAACACCTAACGCTGACGCCAATATCAATATGAAAATTCCAAGAAATGCCAGAATAGCTTCGTAAACTCTACTATTTTTTCTAGATTTTTCTCGTTTCAGCATTTATTATTCGATAGAAATGCTATGTTAAAGGGTTTATGCATGAAGTCAAACTATATGTGTTAGATTTACAATAAGTTAGCGGAGTGAACGAGCAATACAGCCACGCCTGCTGTCGGAACTGAGACGGCTGTTACAAAATCGTTTGATTCAGACTTGTGTGCTAATTCTTTGACATACACGTCCGCATATTCAGCATATGCTCCACTAGGAGCAAAACCAAAGAATTGATCTCCAGCCGAGAAATCATGGACATTATTGCCTAATTCCGGCACCAGCACCGGAGAAATCTTGTTCTATTTTCAGAGGAAACGACACAGGCATAAAGACTTTGAAATTACCTTCCCTGATTTTCCAGTTCTCAGTTGGAGCCAAAAATAACAAACTAAAAGGATTACTAAATCCTCTAAGTTTCAAAAACAAATCTAGAATAAAGTAACCTAATGAATCGTAATAGTTAGCATAGATGAATACCAATCAGCTGTTAATTTATGAGCCATCGCACTCATTAGGTCACCTGATTTGATATCTGAGTCTGCATGTTCCTGTTCTTCTTTGATTTTCTGAATGAAAAATTCGCGTTGACTTATTTGTTTTTGCTTAAATATATCGTCCATTGTTTTTTGAAATTTGCTCAAGTCACCAGATATTTTTTCAGTTAGTTTACGGCTTAGTTCATCTTGTTGTGCTTGTATTTCACGCATCTCATCATTAGACATTAGTACATCTTCAAGCTATCATATTTTTAAAGATTTCCTAGAATGGCCATCATATTTCTAGCCTCTATCTGAGTTTCCATGGCTGTGCGAAATTTGACCATATCTTCATAAATATCTTATATATAGCCAATCTAGTTTTTACATGAAGTCCGCCGCCATTTCTTATTAGGACTGAAGCAGTTGTGGACTAAATATTATATTGATGAAATTAATATCCTAGGGTTCAAGGACGCATCATGATGACACGGTTTCTTGCACCAGGGGCAATTCCTTCTATCTGTGTTATTACAACCACAAATATGATGTTCGATAAAGCCTTTTGAAGCCGATGTAGATTCTTTAGTACCGCTACAAAATGGACATATAGTGTTAGGGGTTCCAGATGATCCTAGGCCACCACAAATTTCACATGTTTTCATTCCTCCAATTCTATATCGATACTATTGATAAACTCTTTGCTGTGTTCATTAATTATCATCTCCGGTTTATCATCGGTGATGTCTAAATAATTTTCTTAAACCGGATGTAGTGCTAGATCCCTCGTGTGAAAATACGAAAAGTAGCAGTAAGTAGCAGCAGAAACAGCAAAGTAATAAGGGAATCGTGGCGATAGCAGCAAATAACAGTAATAAGCCTGAAGGGAAAAGGCAAAAGGCATCTTTAGCGAGTGAGGTAGATAAATCAAGAATTCTTAGCCAATGAGGTAGCAACTGCACAGGAACACGCAATAAATGAGCTTAATAATTCCAAAGAATGTTTACTCGCACTAAGAGACGCAGATAATCAGTTAAGATTCATCCAAAAAGAAGTAGACAAGCTAAAGCAGGAAGAACAGCGATTAACAAGCCGTGTTCAACGGCTAAAGAATAAAGAACGACAAGAACAATATGTTCAACGACCTCAATCAGCACCACAATTAGTCTCCCAACAATCAGTACACAGTACCTGATCTATTGGAAATGGGCCAGGAGATACTAGCAATATCAGTAATATGTAATAACTGGGAGAGGAAATGGGAAGAGTTCATGCACCATGGAGTACAGGATAGAGAAAGCATATCCGAATATGACTAATTTGATCGACTTGGTTCGTGAATTCGAAAGTCCGAATGACACTTGCTCGAGGCATTAATTTAAAAAATCCAAGGTTGGAATGCTGACTTTGCGGCTCCAGTCACACTTACGCCTTGAATATTATTATGACTATTATGATTACGAGGCATCTGAAGATTGGATATTCTAATTCCTTGAGCTTTATTACTCAAATATTATAAATCGATTCTTGTCAGGCGTAATATCAAAGTGAAATTTCAAATAACAATTTATTTCGTCAAATTTATATATTATAAATACCACATACTTGTCATGGGTGACCTCTAAAATTGTCAATAGAAACTGGCATATATCCTGCATTCGGCATAGGCGTGCCGTTAGCAGTTTTGGGATTTCTGTCTTGTCTAAAGGGGACTAGAAAAAGCTCTAAACTGCAGACTGAAGGAAAGCGCAAGAGACCGATTGAGAAAAACGCTTCGTGAGATTTTCTTAAGCAAATGAAGAAGCGATTTGAAATAAACGATAGATCTCACACTGCTAAAATCTAAACTGCAGAGTAATATTGAACATAATGACAAATAAAACTCGATGGGAGATGTGATGGAAAGCGATCACGAGGCACAGCGATCTCAAGGACCTAGATACCTAAGTCCTGTTGTATTGACCATATTGGTTATGGGTGTATCGCGTGCCATAGTAGTAATATCGTGGTCCTGGTTGGGATGGCAAGGTATTTGTCACTGATATTGCAGAACCTTATGATATAGGCTCAAAAGAAGCTGGCGACGTCGCTCTATAGATCCAGAGTTCCCAAGAAACCACCACAACGTTTAAGTTCTGACCCTAGACGAATCTAGGGGAATTCGACTGATACTCTTGAAATTGTGTGTCCTGATATTATTTCCTGCGCCACTCGCTTATCATCTTGTAAATAATCTAATAGAAGATCCCCAGTCTGCGCGTTCCTTGTAATAATAACTCTGGATGCTTCAGGATACGGCAATTTTTTATTGTCCGACTTTTCCCCTACACTCAGGGCAGTTCTTTTTTGATCGATCAATTCTATACGGAGAGCTGATATCATTGTTGCTGTATCTGTCCAATAATATTCCCTAAGGAGTGTTTCATTTTGTCCAAACATTAGTAATAAATAATTAATAATCCGTATAAAACCCACTACAGTCCTTTTATTTGATTACTTCCCTCCAATTGATTAAATCAAGAATGTTTTTGGTAGCAAGTAAAAACATACTGCTTAGGCTGTATTAATGCATTTGCGATTACTAATCGATGCGAGCAGCATTCTTGTTAATTCCATGCCCGAGGCCAATCAAATTTATTCGTATGTGCTTTTAAATACAAAGTAAAGCAGCCTTATGTTCTCACTCTTTATTAGCAAAAGTGCTGATTTCTCATCAACGCAGCTGAGTACAATAGTAATACTGGTAGAAACAGACTATAACACATGTGGAAATCAAAAATCAAGTCTAACATCTATGTCATAGGAATGGTAGTCGGATTAGTCTTAATCGGTATCCTCTTTGTGTTGCCGCTACATGAACGGTGGTACTAGCAACTCGTCTAGATTTAACCGGCTGCTAATTTTTTTGAATTCTATACGCATTTTGTTGTAATGGTCCTTTTTAGTCAGTTTTTTTGATTATTGTATAGTCCAAGGGGACAGTAACGACAGCATTTTTCAAAAAGAAATAAGAACACAAGACTGAGTATTACAGGCTATTTGGACTCTTGTCAACCTCCAGACTCTTGTTAACTTATCCCATACCCTGGAGTACGTTGAAGTCTGTGAACTTGATCATGGGAAATTGGAGTTAATTCTATTGTGTCGCTGTTGCAGCTAGGACATTTAATAACTGTGTCATAGAATAGCAATGATGCACACCAGAAACACGATCTACCTGCCAGGTCATGTTTGTAAATAATACTCTGTTTGTGAAGGTGTTTCTCTTTTTTTGGTTAAATTTGCCATGGCACATTTTTAATTGATGAAAAATTATCTCAATTTTTTCTATAATTTTTGTAGTAACACTGTATAATCTAACACACCTATCTCGAGTGCTAAGAGTGTGCCGACAAATCCAATCGCTGAGTAGATCAGATATTCAAACATACAAGACTGTACCGAGGGATACTAATTTACCTTCATAGGTAAGGTTTTTGATAAATCACACATGCTACTTACTGCTCGGCCTGGCAGGCAGCGTAGCTTTAATCCCTTCGTCGGCGGCCAATTCAGGTTTTTCATGCAAAATATTCCTTGTCTTTGTAAATGTATACATATTTTTCAAATTCATCTTAGTCGATAACAATGTGTGATTTGAATGTCTGACTATACTCTTCAAATTTCAAAACTGATTTACAAAATTATTGAATCACATCGAATATATTTTAATGGTCACATTGGGATCTTGCTATACTTGCAATGATACCACACGAATTCTTTACCGACCAATTTAGTCGACGTGCTCTCGTATTGTTGCCATGCGTCCTCAAACGAGAATAGGACGTTTCTACAGGTTTTCGATGTTGACATCGCACGGGGAGTGCTTACAAATGGATGATACAGCCAACATTTTGGATATTACACAATAGGGATACCGATTATTACAGATACAGTACTTTTCAATTGTTAAATATTATATCCAACAGCCTTATATCTTTCAATCATCTTAGACCATAGGTGTTAGAAAATATAGCATATTTAGGGCTCGGCTTTGCAACTGTCTTCCTTGCACTTGAAGCAGCATGGCACTTTACGGCCTGCAAAATTCATGACAAATCAATAAAGCCCTGTATGTTTAAGCAGGTAAAGTTAGCTTTAGTGAGTGTATAGCAAATAGGTAATCCGGACAGCGGGAGAACCAGGAAAAAAATGGTGTAGAATGATGGGAAAGGAGGCTATCGACCAATAATTATGTCAACGAGGATTCTCATTGTTGACGATGAACCCGACGCTAATGCTGCATTACTAGAGCGCTGGAACCAAGTGGATTCAAAGCTGACTCTAATGAATATTCTCCCATCACTTTGGAGAATTTTGAGTCTCATCTTTAATGAAGAGCTGAGAAGAAGGATAGATGAAATTATCAATGGTACCACGACTATACAAATTAGAAGCAAATAACCTAGAATTTGCGAAAGGACTGATTACATGCCAATGAAATTTTTTGAATATACAAGAAATCTATCTTATGGGGCCATTACTGTAAGAGAGAAACAACGATTTTGGAAAAAAATCTTAATTATAGACGATGAACCAGATATTACTGTCACATTCAAGTTAGGCATAGAAAGTAGCAATAATGATGCTAGCAACGACAATAAGAAAATCGAGGTTTATCCCTATAATGATCCGTTAGTGGCACTATCCGAATTCAAACGAGACTTTTATGACCTGCTATTAGTAGACATTGATCTGCCACATCTGAACGGATTTGAATTATGTGAAAAGATTTTAGAAATAGATATCAATGTCAGGGTTTGCTTCATGACTTCAGGAGAAATAAATCGGGAAGCCTTAAGAGAAATTTATCCAACATTAAGCTTGGGATGTTTTCTCAAAAAGCCAGTGACAATAGATTATTTGGTTAAACGAATTAAGGCAGAATTGGATTGAGTTCAGATTCATAGCTAGACTTTCTCTGATATAACACATGATAAAAGACTAAATCGTGTTGATGATGACATGCTCGAATGCTAATAAGTTCTGTTGTTGTCTTTCAATTTCGTTACAAGAAACAGACAATTATCTGAGATTGTTCCCAGATTCAGTAATCTATATCTGCAACTACCAGAATGTAAATAGATCAGGAATGAAGAAGACATGCCAATTTTGAATGGATTGGATGGAGAACCCTAGTGATCATGAATAGCAGGACGAGAGGCGTGTAAAGTTAGTTGTCGACCTGGCTACGAAGGATAAATGCTAAAATTCTCTTAAAAATCACACTCTTGGTTATAATAGAAATTATTTTAATTGTTGCTAGTTTCGGTGTGCTAGCATATTTTCAGTCTCAGCAATCATCATTGGGAAATTCAATTAATATTGCTGGCAAGAATCGATATCTTACTTCCAATCAATCAATATCTGTATGGATTATCATCCGATACCTCACAACTAAAAGTCGCTATGAATAACTTGGAATCAAATATCATAGCCCTGAAACAAGGAGGAATGATTTCAGGTATAGATCTAAAACCTCTTCCTTCAAACTTTTTGGATCTCTGGAATATTGTTGATGGAAGATGGAATGGTTTCAAAACTTATGTTACTAATAAACTGCTTACATCACCTCAAGCGAGAACCACTACTGACCAGTCACTAACAAGGAAAGGATTCGAATCGATGGCATCCAACTTGATTGAATCTTCTGATTACACTGCTAGGACAGCAAACAGATAAGAATTCTCAGAACCTCATACTATTACAAATCCTGTTTGCGATTCTAATTATTGGCATTCTAGTGTCAATCTTGTATCTTGTTGCAAGAATGCTTAGGCCAATATTTGCTCTGACTCAAGCAACGTCTAAAGTAAAAAAGGGGAACCTTGATGTTTCAGTCAAACAAAAAGGTAATGACGAACTTTCTGTTCTTAATGAATCTTTCAATTCCATGGTAGGTTCTATAAAAGACTATACTAAAAAACAGAATGAATTAACAAACCAACTTGAAGCAGCAAACGAGGACCTGAGATACAAAGATCAATTAAAAGATGAATTCATTAATGTGGCAGCACATGAATTGCGTTCCCCTCTACAACCAATACTAGGATTATCAGAAATTCTTCGGTATGAAAAAAAGAGGAGAGAGTAACAACAGTAAGCTCAGCAAAGAAGACGAGCAAGTCCTTGACATCATCATTAGAAATGCGAAGAGGCTGCTACGACTCGAACAAAACATCTTAGATATGACAAGGATCGAGAGCAAGACATCACATCTGGACATAGAGACACTTGATCTAAATGACTTAATATCAAATTCTATTCATGATGCTCAATACGAAATTGATAATGGAAGAGTAGGCTTAGAGTACAATGCAACCAAAAGGAATGGTACTAATCGCATCCTTATAGAAGCAGACAGAGCACGATTGACACAAGTTCTTTCCAATTTATTAAGTAACGCTGCTAAATTCAGTAAAGAGGGAAGCATCATAGTCAACACAGAAAAAAAAGGTAGCGAGGCTTTTGTAAGTATCAGAGATACTGGTCCAGGAATACAACCAGATATTATGACTAAGCTGTTTTCAAAATTTGTTACAAATTCTTCTAGAGGCTCAGGATTAGGTTTGTATATTTCTAAGAGCATTATAGAAGCCCACGGTGGGAAGATATGGGCTGAGAACAATTCTGATGGTAAAGGCGCAACACTTACACTTAACATGCCAGTCAGCCAAAAAGTTGAGTAACTTTGTTAAAAATGAGCGAATAAATCTTGTCCTATATTCAATTTTAAATTTCTACATACACTATCGTCTCCCATCGATTTGATGTAAATTCTAATGCGATGGTCTAGGTGTTTTATTTGAATCTTCAATCCCATGTAATGAAACCAATGACTGACTTTGATATCCTTATTAATGTCGCACTCTGTCAGCTCCCAATGCATTATCTCAGGCACAAGTCGTTCGTGGCTATCCATTACACAAGATATGAGTGCTTGTCTGAGCCGTCCAAAGAATACTCACAGACGTATTTATTTGGACACAATCTGCGTTTTTGATGTGGCTTACAGCGAATTTGACACGAAATAAAGAAAAGATCATGCTTAGATCCAAAGTATTGAGCATATACTAGATTAGTAGACAGAAGAGTTACTGCTACACTATTCAGTATCGCCGCATAACATGTGAATCGTATCTATCCTTAGCATATTATCCACCTGCCAGAAAATTGTGTAGAAGGGTGGTATGGAAGGGACCCGGAATTTGAGAAATTGGAGGAATCAGATAGGATACGGCCTCATATACTGTCTTCAGCTAGAGAATGCAATCAAAAACTGTGAAATGAGATATTTCTAGAATAATTGTAGTATATTTACATTTATTTCTACTAATTTATGCACAATATTGTATATCAGTAGGGTGAAAAAAACAAACTGTGGTAGAAAGTAATTTTAACAACTTGATTTCCTCTATTTTGTATATAAAATATGTCAGACCATGAAGAAAGACGTTATACAGGTATAGAAGAGCAGATGGAAAAAGGATTACAGGAGCCAGCAGAAGCAAGGGCAGAGGAAGGCATGGGAGCAATGCATGAGACTGGATCGGCAGCAGAGGAAGAACAACGAGAAACGCTCGCAGAGAAAATGCCTGAACAGGAAGAAGTGGAAGAGGAACAAAAGGTAAAGCGTACTCAGAAGAAGAAAAAGGCACCAAAGTCTAGAAGAAAGGAACAAGAATATAGTATAACTGATATAGGTAAACAACTTGAAAAGCAAACGAGTTATCTAGCAAGACTGGAACAAAGCCTTCAACCGTTACGGAAATTGGCAAAAAGCTCAGATGTACAATCAAAATTGGTAAAGGATATCAATGCTTCAGTTAAGCAGATGGAAAGACAAATAATACAAATCCAAAAAGGCATTCAAAAGGGAAAGACTAGAAAAAAGTAAATACAAGGCATACTTTTTCTAATATATCCTTCTATATTTATAATTTAATTGTTATGTTTCCGCAATCATTAGACATAATATATAGCAGATACATTATTCAAATGAAATCACTTTTAACCAGATGATCAAATTACTTGCTCCGCGAGCAGCAAACGAATTGCGTTCATTGTAATACACTAGGATTAAGACCAATTAAATAAACAGATTCAAGCATTTGAATAAATACATTATATGCCTTATTTAATAAATGATGGATTAATAACACCGCTAGGAACAAAATAAAAAACTTCTGTTATCCACCAACTATATCAACGTGCAAGCACGTTAGTCTATTTTTCCACATTTACTACATATCCACAAGACAGATTCGTCACAAACATTACAAGTAGCTTTAGGAGATAGCAATGTACCACATCCTCTACAAGATTCTTTTTTATTTGGCATTTGGTACAGCT
>DAOM01000110.1:4109-5263 GCA_002501855.1 Candidatus Nitrosopolaris nunavutensis | reverse complement strand
CGAGAATGTAAAGTCAGCTTATGCAGCAAGAGGAGAAGAAATTGTTCCACTAGGGGTCCATGGTACTATGGTGGCACTTGACTTCGACTCCTGTATAGCAGATGGTGCTTGTATCGAAGTCTGTCCCGTACAAGTATTTCAGTGGTATAGAACTGAAACCGATGTACCTGCAATAGAGATGGCTAATGCAATAAGCGCTGGAACTGGTAGCACAATAAAAGAAGAGAGGAAAGATTATACTGATAAATCTGATCCAATAAGAGAACATGATTGTATCTGGTGTATGGCTTGTGTCTCGGTATGTCCAACTCAGGCAATCAAAGTAGACCAATCTAACTTGGAATTTCACGAAAAAGCCGCTGGAACGTTCAATGAAGCTCTATCCAAGGGCAGTGCACCACCACCTCACGCACATTAATAAGCAACCTTTTTACTTTATTTTTTCTACCGTGGCGCTTCTGTTGTTACGTGAGAGTGAGCTAATTACATTCTAAGAAAGTGTTCTAACTATATTAGAATAAAATGGCGAGAATTCTTGAAATGGAAAGCATTCTTAGACGTACTTCAGCCTTGTCCTACATATAATGATATTAATACGAGAGAATGGTATCTAAGCCTAGAGAATGTTGAGGCTGAAACTGGACAACAACTGCCAAGGAGTTGCAAGCTAGAAGAGACGAGTTATGATTACGGGCAGGACGATCTTGAAGCTAAGATGACACAAGTAATCCAAAGATCTAATGACTGGGCCGACAAGATTCAATTAAATGTGTTTTATCGAATGAACATATACCTACTTATAAAGAAAGAATCCTTACGCGAATTCACAACTATATGGAAATCCCTCAAAACAAGTTATGGAAGATCAAAGTCATAGCCCCATAATAAATATTCAGAATATATAAGATACACTTAGACGTGATAAACTCATGGAAAGTAGAAAGTGCCGATGAAACCAACGTAAATGATACTGTGCATCTCTTTTTTAATTGTCAAGATAATACAATCTAAATCCTTCGTTACAACATGTATGCCTTACAGCTTTAGGTCCTACCAACAATAAATCTATATTAGTAATAGGTGAATTTCACTTCGATTCCATTTGCTCGTTAATAATATAAGGCATCACAATAACACGAGTAAAAGAACAAGGA
>DAOM01000110.1:2322-3765 GCA_002501855.1 Candidatus Nitrosopolaris nunavutensis | reverse complement strand
GAGTAAAAGAACAAGGAAAGTAACAACTACTATTACATTTCGCATCGATGCAGACACTATAGACAAATTACGTGCCGAATCTATTAGGCACGATGTAAGCTTAAACACTTCTGTTAATAAAATCCTAAAAAGATATGTGCAATGGGACATGTTCGAACCTCGAGCCGGAACAATGCCTTTAGCTAAACCTGTGGTGGCTGAACTTCTTGCAATTATGAGTAAAGAACAGATTACAAATTTTGCGAAAAATATTGCCAAGACCGCAGTCCAGGATATCCTTTTAGTGATGAAAGGAAAAATAGATTTGGATTCATTTTTATCTTGGTTTGAAACTCTAATGAAAAAGGCATTTATTGAAATTAACCATACAGTAGAAAATAATGATAGCACACATAGATATACTGTAAAGCACAATCTCGGAGAGAATTGGGCCTTGCTTATTAAGAGTCTGCTTCAAATAATTTTTAATGATGTGCTCGGAATAAGCATTGATATTATAAATCTATCAAATACGATACTCGTGTTTCAATTTGAAAAGAACGGCGAGCAAGGAACACCTATAATTCATTAGGAGACCAACTACCTAGTAGCATCATTCTTTGAACCTGCTATTATTGCTGCATTAATGGCCACGATAGAAGTGCCTGCTATAGTATCAAATTTTATGCCTCGCTTAGCCAGTGTTTTATATACCCCACATTCATATGCGCCCAAAGATCCTCCACCCCTGCATTACTAGAACTGTCTCAAATTGTAATTTTCGTGCGTCTCTGATTTTTAATTGATTCATTGTATAACTCTAATATACTACTGTCCAAAACTACATTAGCTTATCTATGAATTTCAAAATTGAACGGAATAAATCTCCATTCAATTTTTTTTCAACCAAAAATCACATTCATAAGGTTTGAGAACCATAGATGCTCAAGACCATGAAGATAAATTAAACGTACAATTACTTATTATTAGAAAATGATATGAACTTTTCAGAAATTAGTCCAATAATTACTATTGAAATACTTGCAGCATTGTTTGACATGTCGTTGCTGCAATTTTCCTCAGTAAAGAGAAGTATGCGTATACAAAGTGAACAGCAGATATACGCTCGAGTAATAGAGACAAGGATGAAACTGGAAAATACTGAAGCATTTACAAAAATGGCAAAAGAAAACCAATTATTTGCAGAACGGTTAGACTTGGTTGATAGTCCTGATGAGTATTATACTGTAGTTGCGTACCTTGATTTAATTGAATTCTTGTTCTATCTTTATAAAGCTAAAATGATTGATACAAAACTTTGGCCTCGCTGGAAGGCATTAGCAGAAACACTTATGGACATGCCAAAATTTAGGAAAGTTTGGGAAAAGACAAAACATGTTCATAACTCTGATTTTATCGAATTTATGGATTCAATGTGACCTGATCTGATCTTTCTCCCCTATT
>DAOM01000110.1:1733-1977 GCA_002501855.1 Candidatus Nitrosopolaris nunavutensis | reverse complement strand
TAATTTCTTTTTTTTGTTGTGTAAGAGCTGTTTCAGCATCTTTCTTTCCTTGTTTTATCAATCTCCTTATTGTAGCAGCTGAAAAGTGTAGAAGAGATTCGGAAATGCAGCAGAAAAGAATCGAACAGATCTTCCCAATAGGAAATGAATATACAGAAACACACGGTTGCGACATAAGATTTGCAAACCTTCACATTATCTATGATACTTGGCTTACATCTGGTTTGAAGAGCAAATCTGAAGT
>DAOM01000110.1:1028-1396 GCA_002501855.1 Candidatus Nitrosopolaris nunavutensis | reverse complement strand
TTCCCGATCTCCGCCATCATTCCCTTTGTTTTATAATCGAATTTCTTTTTCTTTCCTTCTCTTTTTCCCTTGATAGCAGAAACTATGTTCTTTGCTGCTACCTTACCCTGTCTTATAGCATGCTGTGCTGTTGGAGGATAAGGTTTTCCTGTATGAGGATCTGTAATAAATGCACAATCTCCGAGTGCATAAACTCCATCATGTGCTGGTACTTCTAAATAGCCGTTAGCTATGATTCTATGGCCCTTGTCGTGTTCACATTTAAGGTTTGCAATTAACTTGTTTGGAGTTACGCCAGCAGTCCAAATCAGGGAATAGCATGGTATAACAGTATCATCATGCAATATTGCTTTATTTTTTGTTGCTCC
>DAOM01000110.1:0-648 GCA_002501855.1 Candidatus Nitrosopolaris nunavutensis | reverse complement strand
GCAAATTTACCTAATCCTTCATCTATCTGTTCTAGGATTTTGTCAGTCGCACTAACAAGAATGACTCTTACATCAGACATGTAGATGTTCGGATAATATTGCTTGATGGACTCGCGGACAAAATCATTGACAGCTCCCACTGTTTCAACACCACTAAACCCTCCTCCAACTACTACAAAAGTCAACAAGCTTTTTCTCAAGTCATGGTTATCTTGTTCCAAATTTGCCTGTTCTAGGATGTTTATCATATGATTTCTCAAGATAATTGCATCATCGATAGTCTTCATCGTGAACGCATTTTCTTCTATTTCAGACATGCCAAAGAAGTTATTCTCGCTTCCCAACGCAATGACAAGGTAATCGTATTTGAGTGTGTGTTCACGCCATTCGCTTGGTTGAGATTGCCTGCCAATAGTATGTGTTATAATAACCAGTTTATTATCTAGATCTATTGATTCTACACTAGCCTCATAGAGTTTGGCTTTCTTACAAAAGCTTCTAAGAGGAGTTACTATGTGTCTTGTCTCTATCATGCCAGATGCCACTTCAGGGAGCATTGGAGTAAAGAGAAGAAAGTTATCTCTACTTACTAAGGTAATTTCAACATTCTTATAGCTAAGTTTCTTCTGAAGATTTTTTAAAACTTCG
>DAOM01000069.1:2133-5314 GCA_002501855.1 Candidatus Nitrosopolaris nunavutensis | reverse complement strand
TTCCCGTAAGCTTCTGCATTATCTTGTCCCATATACCGTCCTGCTATTTTGGTTGCCCATTTTAGGATCTCACGTAGATCTGGTTCTTTGTTTATATCCGCTATTCCGTCTATTAAAACAAATGAAAACGAGGGGGTTTGATCGTCTACACAAAGACTTACTCGCGGATCTCTCAACTTGTGTTTAGCTTTCAATGAGTCCTGACCAGTAGTGAACACGACCTTTATATTGGAATCATTCTTATCAAGAATGAACCAAATAGGAACCACATGAGGCCTTCCATCTTTGCGGACTGTTGATATCTTTCCCGTTAGAGTGCCAGACACAAGGGAGGTTTGAATTTCTTCTTTGCTCATTTCTTTCATTTTTCAAATAGTAAATTCAAAAAGTGGCTTAAAGATAAGGCGGATACATTTGATATTGAAGTGAATGACCATAATGACTAGGCCATATGTTCTGCGTTGTGCTCCATAGGAACAGGGGTAGCGAAATTCATTCCCATTTTCTTGCTGAATACAATATACAAATTACTGATTCTTCATTTTCTTCTCCCATCCAGAGTATTTCAAAGCCTTCCATTAAATCTTGCATCTCCTTCTCTGTAAAGAATCGGACTTGAAAGCCGTTTATATCATAGATTCCTTTATCTATTTGGACCCCCTCGCCGTAGGATTTGTCATTGTAGTTTCTTACAGAAAAGAAGTTGAATCCCTTTCGTTTGAGTACTCTCCTTATTTCTGAAAATAGAAAATGAAGCTCGTCGAGTGAAAAGCGCATGTTGAGAAGCATGTGTGAATACACAGCATCAAAATAGCTATCTGGAAATGGAAGCGCTCTCCTGACATCAAAGATTCGTGGTGTTATTGGCAGTCTTTTTTCCTTTGTTATCTTATCCAGTATCTGAATAGCAACAATAGAGTAGTCTACTGCTTCTACTTCAATTCCATTTGATGCAAACAGTGTTGTATCTCTTACATGACCAGCGCCTAGCTCCCAGATTCTCCTTACATTATTCATTTTCATGTGATTAAGACAAAGCAGGGCAAAGTTGCTGGCATCCTGTCCAAAGAAAGCGTTGTCTGATTTGTAGACTTTATTCCAGACTTCACCCATTGTGTTTTCCTTTTGCCTGTCTTTCCAAGAAGATCTGAAGACTTAGCCATATCAGTGTAATAATCTTGCCCGTGTAATCCCCCTCCGCTGGGATTTCTAAAAATTCCTGCATCCATCAACCAAGCATATTATGATCCGCTACGGCGATGAGAATTAGCAAAACAATAAAGCCGACTGGTTATCAAATTTGCGGGGCAGATATTGTTTGGGAATGAATGCCCCCACTGATATGATACGCGCCGGGATAGCGTACATGTTGAAATATTTAATTTTGGTGCTCCTTTATTGCGTGACTTTGTAATTTAGTCAATGTAGTTATTGTAATGTGGGAATGTGGGCATTGTTGGAATACCTGAATTGGTTTGTATTCCTGTGAAATTGCGAACTAGATGTTTAATGAAGTTATATATCAATTCTAGATTAACATTGCTTTTACAGTCTCTGGTTGTTGTATTTCTTAAATAATTAGAAATAATTTCACATTAAATAATGTAATGCCGACGTAACCATGCGAATAATGATCGCGTTAAACCGGTTGTTCCCCCTAGCTGTTCGTCAATAAAAAAACATCAGACTGAAAAATAAAAAGGAAATCATCAGTAAAACGTAAAGCGGAATGGCGAGCTGCTTCAATGTCACTTGTCATTGGTACCACTTAAGCCCGATTCCTTAAATTATATATTAAAACGATTTTCTGGTCGTCCTTAAATATGCGCTCAATTATCATGAGACAATATCAAATCACGAATCCATCGCTAAAAAATGCGTTGGTGTAACGTTAGTACTAGTGCTTACGACAGTGTTTTTGCTTGATGCGGCCGTTGTGACCATTACTTCGTCAAATGCGGTAAGTGCCTTTCCTCAAGGTCCAACCCATGGATCTCCTTTTTTGGTTGCGAGAGCGGGGGTTCCTATGGCTGCCACAGGAAATAATACTGTCTTCATGGCGTGGACAAACAACGACACAGGACACTGGAACGTATTCTTTGCAAAGAGCACGGACGGCGGCAAGACACTCAAGACAATGATGATAAGCTCCCCCAACAAGGGACACGCAGTAGATCTGAATACAGAGATAGCGGCATCAGGAAGCAACGTGTATGTAACATGGTGGACCAACAAGACCGGAGTACTAATGCCACTATTCAGAGCCAGTAATGATGGTGGAAGTACATTTGCAAAACCGATAACGCTAAACAGTACTGGATAATTAGGGATCTTTCCTCTTCCTTTTTTGTTTCGAAGATATATTATTACTTGAATAGATCAAGCGCGTTTTGTACTCTTTCCCAATGTCGTCAAATCGCCCGTCAACCGCGGCCGTCACTTGGTAGAGTTGGTATGCTAGATGTACTACTACATAAGTACAAACGGATTTTGACCGATCAATTGACTAATAATGATGGCATCTTCAAGTGGAAGACTATTACTTGTTAAAATGAAGTGTATAAGATCATCCTATTGTGCAATCAGTCCTTGCTCTCGAGCGACTTCATATCAATCACGAACCGATATCGAACGTCACTGTTTATGACTCGCTCGTATGCCTCGTTCACCCTCTGAATCGGGATAAGCTCGATGTCGCAAGCGATGTTATTCTTACTGCAGAAATCAAGCATTTCTTGAGTCTCTCGTATTCCACCGATCACAGAGCCTGCAAGACTTCGACGAGCACTAATCAGCGAATAGGCGCCAATCGGCGTCTCTTTCTCAGGAATCCCGACCACGACCATGGTCCCATCTAATGCGAGTAGATTCAAGTATTTGTTCCAATCTATCTCGACTGCTAATGTGTTGATGAGAAGATCAAAATACCCTTTGAGCTTCTCGAAAGTCTCCGGATCGGAAGTAGCATAGAATTTATCCGCTCCCATCTTCTTGCCATCTTCTTGTTTTCTAAGCGAGTGACTGAGCACTGTGACTTCCGCACCAAGTGCATGAGCGATTTTTACTCCCATGTGTCCCAGGCCTCCTAGACCGATAATACCGACATTCTTTCCAGGATCTGCGTTCCAATGCATAAGAGGCGAATAGAGCGTGATACCGGCGCAGAGAAGGGGGGCTGCAC
>DAOM01000069.1:0-1789 GCA_002501855.1 Candidatus Nitrosopolaris nunavutensis | reverse complement strand
CGATTCTTTCCGTCTCTTTCGACTGCGTTGTAAGTCAAAGTCGGTCCCTCCACACAATACTGCTCAAGCCCTTCACGACAAGGACCGCATTTGCGGCAAGAATCGACGAAGCAACCGACAGCGACTATGTCACCCATTTTATAACGGGTTGACTTTGCGCCAATTCCCGTGACAACGCCTGCGATCTCGTGCCCTGGAACCATCGGGAATGTCGATGCTCCCCACTCATTACGTACTTGGTGTATGTCCGTGTGGCAGATCCCGCAGTACTGAATGTCGATGGCGACATCATGATCGCGAGGCTCACGTCTCTCAAAAGAGTACGAAGTAAGAGGCGCCTTGGCTTGCTGGGCTGCATATCCATTTACTTGAATCATCTTCGTCTAATTCTCTGGGCCCGTTTAAGAACGTAATCTCGCTGTCCTCGCTATCACGGCCCGCTAGTCTGCGCATATAGACACGATCCCGAATCAGGTCTCAGCTCTATAGTAGGGCAGGGTCAATCCGACCCCTATCCAGCTCAAAACAAGTGCTTGGATCGCGCGACGCTCAACGGGTGTTTCTTGTAGACGTACGTATGTACAGACCGAGCAACCCCAACGCTAGAAGTACAAACGCTTTAGCTAGCGAGTGCGCCAGAACCCATGAGAAGGAGGCGAATGCCTCAGCCCCCAGCAAGGATGATTCATCGGAGAAAGGTCGGATCGCCGTATAAAGGACAAAAAATATTCCGGACAAAGCCAGAGAAACGGCTGCAAGACGAATCCGATGCACACTCATGGATTTCTGCATCACGCAAACAATGTTACACCCGCTCTTTCAACGTAACCACCAGGACGTACTAAATCATAACTCTTGGTATGGTTCCATTATCTTGATAGATAAGTAAAAATATGTTTCGATTCGATCTAATAGTCAGAGGTACTATTTAGAGAACACCTCCTATCTTTATGTTCATATTGTTCTTGATTTGACTTGATAATGGTCCAAATATCTAATTGATGTATCTATCACTGCTCTTTCTTGATCGTATCCCCTGATCCAATACGTAGCTATGACATATTCCTGATCGCTGTCGCTTCTTATAGTCATTGAATGACCATCGATATTAACTATACATCCAATGTAGATCATCTCACAGGTATCAACTTTCTTATTTATTAGCTCATTCCAATTAGATGTTTGTTTTAGCTTTTCGAGAGAGTGGGTTCGAGGTTTTGATCGTACTACTGATCTTACTCCAGATTCTTTGATGTATTGAAAGCGTTGCTTCCCACTATCTCCGTTTCCGTTTAGTCCTATGATGATGCCGCGTTTCCACCATTTGATCGACAGTGCTGTTCTATTAAAAAGTAATACTATAGTTATGCTTGCGCCGATAGCTGTGGCAAGGAAAATTATCGAGTCCACATAGGTCACTCACTAATTGTTTCTTAGGAGAAGACAAACCAGAATTTATATGTTTGTGGCGGATCTATTTACTACTCGTCTCTTAAACAAGAAAACAGCAGTCGCATAACTCACTGTTCTGTTGATAGGGTTTTGACCTAGTTGCATTTAGCTTACGTGGTATACCATCATCTATGGTGGTTAACTGGGGTATCTATAACGAATGATTGGTAAGACGTAGTGAAACAGTACTTGATTTTGATGTCATTGACAATTGGAATAATGGGTTTAGTAAGATGAACGATGGTAGGAAGTGCATCAGGCAGATGTCCAGATTCTTTTGTTCGATTACTTGGTTATATGGGAGTCTCTGATGTCCAACAAATTATTTCTGCCGTAT
>DAOM01000068.1:2500-2733 GCA_002501855.1 Candidatus Nitrosopolaris nunavutensis | reverse complement strand
GAAACAAAGCCATCTATTATAGACTATGCAATCAATTTCGGCGTGGGTAATACCGAAACGCTGTGGCGGCGAAATCTGTTAAAGAATGATAGTTTATCAGCATCGATAACTATGTCACCATAGCGAATGAATTTTTAGTGAATAAGATAGGGTGTCTCCTATAATGAATGCCAAGGTACTGGTTACGGCTGCAGGAGGGATCGTCGCGCAGGGAATAATCAAATCACTGAAAC
>DAOM01000068.1:1988-2179 GCA_002501855.1 Candidatus Nitrosopolaris nunavutensis | reverse complement strand
TTGCTAATTTGTCAGATAATGCCGTAGTGAAATACAGAATCACTGCTGGAGACATGAGCGCTCAGGCGGCGGGATTATACAGATGTGATAATGGTATTTTGCTACCATCGGCTACCTCCACCGATTATATTGAAAGTATTCTGAAAATTGCGAGAGACGAAGACATGGATGCGATTTACATAGGATCGGAT
>DAOM01000068.1:0-1678 GCA_002501855.1 Candidatus Nitrosopolaris nunavutensis | reverse complement strand
ATGCGATTTACATAGGATCGGATGAAGAGTTATTAATAATTGGTAATTCGAAGAAACGAATTGAAAGCGAAAGCAAAGCGAAAGTGCTGTCGAGTCCAATCGACGTATTAACTACTGCTAGAGATAAATGGAAAACCTTTCTCTTCCTAAAAGAAAATAACCTACCGGTCGCTGAATCTGCTCTACCGGCGGACGATGAAAAGTTCGTGAAGGAGTTCGGTTATCCTATTGTTGTAAAGCCAAGGGAGGGATATGGTTCGTTGTATTTTTATTTAGTACGTTGCAAATCTGAAATGCAGCAAGCCATTTCAAATATACAAAAAGCAGGTTGGCATGCTGTGCTCCAAGAATACTTGAACGAGAATAATACGGAATATACTTCTGGCGTTACAATTGATAGGTTTGGAAAATATGTAATGTCATCTGTAGCAATTCAGAAAACACTAAAGAACGGACAGACTTACAAAGCCTTTATTGATGATTATAAAGAAGTTCGGAGATCATCTGAAGAAGCAGCTTTGAAACTAGGTGCAAGGGGAGCAATAAACATACAGGCCAAACTTATAGAGAATAGGCCTAAAATATTTGAAATCAACCCACGTTTTTCAGCAACTTGTCCGATGCGTTCGGTGGCAGGAATAAACGAGCCAGATATCGTGTTCCGCAACTCTGTTCTGGGTGAAGAAATCAAAGTCAGAAGCTATCGCAAGTTAGTCTGCATGAGATATTGGAACGAGGTTTACACCGATTTTCCTACATATGAAAACCTAATGAGTACAGGTACAGTAGGAGCTAATGATTCATTTACATTGAATTATTTCTAAATATTCAGATAATTTAATTTGAAATCACTTGGGACAGCTTACTACCACTTGGAGACCTTGATTACTTCAAAAGCCTCAGCATATCTTGTATTATTTTGATATCCCCTGTATGCACATCGTCCGACTATTGCATCAACCCACAGGTGGCCGCAGCGCATTTTTTGTGAGTCAAAACAATCAAGAGCATTTGTCTTTATGTCCAGCGTTGCACTGATATCAACGTATAACTGAGGACGGAAGGCATTTTCAGTTATGCCTCCAGGTATAGTCGTTTCATACATGAACAAATTATTGAGGTCACGCGAAGCGGCTATCACGGCCTTGGTAAGTGCTTGATGATCCTGATGAGAGTCTCCTATCCATTGAGTAAAAACAACCTCGGGTTTGTGTCTATTGATAATTTCGTCTACCTTTGTTACGAAACGTCTACCAAAGGTGATTTCGTCAGGAGTTAAATCCAGAAACTCTGGAGTTTTACATCCCATCACTTTCGCTGATATTGTTGATTCATTTCGCCGTTCCTCTTTTTTGTCTATCTTGACAAAGTTCGGCAACGTAGCTACTACCAGATTTACGTCATATCCCAGCGCACTTAGTTTTGCTATTGTTCCTCCCATGCCTATTTCTATATCATCCGGGTGCGCACCAAAAGCTACCACCACCTGTTTTCTACTCATACTAGTGACCTCGATTATTAAAAACTGGCTTTTGAGTATCACCTGTTGTTGTTATCTGCGTACGGTCACCGCTATTGTCTTCATAATTATTCATACCACCACCTCTAGTTTCTCTATATCTTCGATAATGCCGATACACTTCCATAGCTGCTGTAAGTCTGTCTCTTATACACATCT
>DAOM01000105.1 GCA_002501855.1 Candidatus Nitrosopolaris nunavutensis | reverse complement strand
CTCGCTTCAGACAGGCAGTACTAACATATTCCAATCTGTGTTCAGAAAATCTATGAATAACTAAAACAAAAGGTCGAATAGAAGAAATACGTAAATGCAGAAGAAGAAGGTGAATTAGATCTACTCATTGTAGCTTGAAGCAAGGTCAAGCAGATTTGGTTGCTGCGAGATCAAGAGGGAGAAGTGCTTCAGAATGGGCTATGGTGGTAAGCATGACTCTCGAAGATATTGAGGATTCCTGGATCATACAGCAAGATTTTTGGAGGTTGGAGCACAAAAATGACAGGATTATTCGAGACACAAGTACATCGAACATGTCCAAATGGGCCGCGTGTTATTTTGACCTAGATTGTTTGCACTTACGGATATAGAAACTGCTTCCACGAAGTAACGAGAGGAAAAAACAAGGATTCATTTACAAAGAGAATCTAAACGTTTTCCGTACCGAGTGTGATTTAGTATGAATATTTATGGCTGTATTGTATAACCGAGTGGTGGTAGTGCGACAACAATAATGATACCAGATGGGAATGGAAATGCAATGTCCTTTATACCAAAAGCGGGTTTTCACCCCAGATGGATTGGCTGCACACATGGATGCACATCCGATGCGCGTGTGCGAACAATATGAAGTCAATTTGTCAGAATGATAATGAAAAAAGAAGAATTAGAACAAGACGCTACGATTTAGACGGCCTAACGAGTGCCTAAAAACTATCTACCCGAAGCGGTACAAGTTTTACCCCGGGCTCTAAACGCGAGCGAATTTGGTTACGGAACTGAACACATTAGTTCCAGAAAAGCTCAGAGCACGAAATGCGAGAAGACTTGGAAGAAGGTGTGAAGGATGAATAATCTGATAAGTTTACACTATATAGTAAGGACGAAGAGGCGTTCGAGTGATAGAGATAAACCCTTTTATGCTAAATCTGCGATATAAAGATTGTAGGTAATAATCTAATCTTTTGTTGATATACGTGCTGTATCTTCACGCATTAGTGTTGAAGGCTCTCTAGTCGATCTATTCACTTAATTCGTAGAATTATCGGGAGAGGTAGTCGGCCATACACAAAAATCCAGTTGCTCATCAACCACGATTTCACGCTAAATGGATTGCTAAGGGCCTAACGCCAGTCAAAAATCAGATCCATACGGAGTAGTAGATTTCTTCAACTCCAGTACTGAGTAATCTTTCAATTCTATAAAGAATCGTTTGCTGTCCTTTTGTACAACGACGTAATTTGATCCAGATCCTACGATGTTACCGCCAACAAACTCCTTCAACTGTACCATATCATGTGTGCCTACATACCCTGTATATATAAAACTTAAGATCTGATTATGCTATAGGAGGTAGTTCAACCAAATCTACATATTTGATTATTTGTTCGAACACACACCTAGACATTTCATTATAGACAAAATTGAAAAGGATGTAAATAACGGGAAACGATTGAACCAGGTTCTGTGGAATGTAAGACGAATTGTTATGCTATTCTATATTTCCATCAAACATTGGGAAAGCGGTATTGATATCTTCTTCCAAATTGATCTTCAAAAATAGTTCTTAATGTTGTAGACCAATTCTGAGGAACATCTTCAATCATTTTAGTCCATTGGACATTGTCTCCACAATAAGCTGCACATACTCCGAATGATTGTCCCCTAACTTTAGACAATTTGACTAGTCCTTTCATTTGTTTTTGTTCCTGTTTATCCTCCAGCTCGAGCCATCCACTGTTTGCCCTAATAGTCTCAAATTCCGATTTCGTAGTTCGTATCATAGGGCTAATTTCTGAATCATCAGTTGTTACTCTGCAATAATCAACCTTGTCGTCGTAAAAAATCACCATGAATTTATCACCACAGTCGTCTTTATAGTACTTAATTCTTGTCGTTATACTTTACCACTATCATGTCGCCTGCAAGTTATTGATATGTTTTATGAAAGATAAAATGTCTATGATCAGAAAGCCAATCTATATTGATGGTGCCCGTTGATATATCTTCGCCTGTAAATGGTTAATGCTACGATAATAACATACTTCCGTGTAGTGTTAATAACCAGTACTAGGCAATCAAACTCGTAGTTTTTATAACAATTGGATTACTTTATCTTCTGGGTACAAACTCTTTTAATTTCGTCTCCCATACGATCCTGCTATCAAATTCTGTATCTGTCCTAGGATCTATAGAGGATTCAATTACAATCTCCTGACCAGTTATTTTGTCCAAATAGTCCTGCATGTCTTTGTAATCAGAAAACTCTCTATAAGGTCTACCTGATTCTGAGAGTCCATTCATTTTATCTACGAAATTTATAGGTGTTCTAAATGCTACTCCAATAACATAATCAATGAACCACACATTTACATCTTCAATAAGGTGAACGTATTCGGCATTTGGTTCATTGAGAGATACCTCATTTTCCTTTATTTCGCCCATATGTAAGATACACGTAAGATAATCATATACATCTTATGAACTGTAAACTGTCATCTTCAAAATATTGTTAATTCAAACCTAGTATAACGATTCACTCTGAGTAGATGTCTGAAATAACGGAGACTTCTACTTCAACCAGGGTGTTTTCGTCCTAGTCTTCGAAAACAACTTATTTGAGTATCCATTATCATTTAATACAGCCATAAATCTATACAGCGACAATAACGACGACAAAATGACTAACAGAAATATTATATTTCAAAATTTTGATGCTGCATTAGACGAACTAAAACGAAAGCTATACGACGGTGAATACTACAATACTCCAAATTCATGTGTATATGTATTGTATAACATAGAAATTCACGGGTTTCAGACGTTCGCTTCTTCTCTTTGTAATAGTTCGTCATCAGGAGAAAATGGTATGTCTGAGTATTCCACCACAATTAGAATACTGGAAATCAAAACAAGTCTAGAGGAATTTGACGGACATATTAACAAAAAAATTAATCAGAACCTATTAGAAAACTTATCAAAAGAAGAGTATCGTAAGTTGTTAATAGACTATCTAGTCCATTTAGGACTGGAGAAAATACAAACGAATCCTTTGGATGTTGTGGCTATGCACGAGATGCAAAGTAAAGATGTAAAGAGCTTTATTAACAAATTGCAATACACACCGCAAAAAGTCGACGACCTTCCACTACTTCTCGTTGGTTGGTATCGTATTCCTCCAGCTATTGCAAGACTCATTGCAAAGAATATAATTCAAGATAAAAATATGGAGATCTATACGGATAATAACGCCCAGAAGTGGATAAAGTTACAGTCCACTCTATTATAATTAGTATAATCATCTTTTAATAATTATGTTGAGAATAATTAGTCATTATTGATATATAATGACCTCAATAATATAAAGAGACTCACTCAATATATTTGACCTTCTGCCATGCCCCTACCCTTAACTTACGTACCTACATCTAATGGCTCTTCGAAGTTTCTAGAGTAATTATCTAACAATCGAACATTAGCAATCCATGTCAAAATAAAGGACATAACAGAAGTTATAACATGACGACAATTAACTAAAAAGAGGTTAGTTCATTGCATCGTTATTGCACCGTAAGTTGATTCGTTTCGTCAACTGAGTAGTTTGTAGTACCCGTAGTAGGATTAGCAGGTGTTAATCCGCTAAAGTGTACTTCATGCTTACCAGGAGCGAGAGGTTGAAGAAATACATACCATCCGTCGACTACCACCTGTGTGGTGCCTACCAATGAGCAAAAAAAGAGAGGCTGGGGTTCAATCCTCTCTTACAGAAGATGATATGAAATCATATTTACAAGAAGTAATAAAAGAAATTCAGAATGCACGGAAAGGTAATAATAATCATCACAAATAATGATGGCAACCAGCGTCTGATTTGTACGTGATCATTATCGGAAAAATTATGGCTTATAAGTTTGCGCGGGATCCATAGTATAGTTGCAATACATCAAAGGTCATAAAGGGGTCTGGTCATCATATTCGAAAAGCATGATGCGCATACTGTTGTAGCAGGTTTGTACTCTCTCCCC